>JAYTJE010000194.1:0-13453 GCA_043731355.1 Nitrospirota bacterium | reverse complement strand
ACTGGCTTAAAAAAAAAGCCGGAATCAGCCTATAGAGGACAGGAGGCTCTGGATTGAATCCAAGAACCCCTTGGCGCTGACCAGGCAATGTGCACTGGCAGTTTACTGATTGACTCCATGCGATACTTCCTCCCCGCGACACGAGTGGACCCTGGACCCGGAATCATCTACTCCTTGAACCGTGTTTCTTCCTTCTGGATCCGTTCGAGGTCTTCCTTGCGGGTCTTGCAGGGAATGCAGAACCGGGCCAGGGGATTCACCTCAAGCCTTTTGATGGAGATCTCCTCGCCGCACTCCTCACAAAGGCCGAAGCTGACATCCTCGAGCTTGCGGAAGGCGTCGGCGATATCCTTGTACTGCTCATACTTCAATTCCAGAAGCGAGTAGTCTATCCCCTGCTCGGAATCCTTGGAGGACATGTCGGCGCTGTCCATGGCGGAATCCACTTTTTGTCCCGCTTCCGCGGTCAATTTGCGGCCCATCCTCGCCTCGATTCCTTCCACGACCTCGTTCCGTTTTTTCAGCAGGATCGCTTTTAAAAGCGCATAGCGTTTCTTCGTGGCAGGCGACAGATGCGCCGCATCTTCCTTCGGCCTGGCCGCAGTCGAGCTCTTCGCCGGTTTGGCCGCTTTTACAGCCTTCCTGGCAACGGTCTTTTTGAGCGCACGTTTGACGGTCTTTTTTACCGCTTTTTTGGCAACGGCCTTTTTCGCCTTCTTTTTTACGGCCTTCGCTGCCTGCTTCTTCACGGATTGTTTAGCGGTTTTCTTCTTCGCTGCCTTCGAGGCGCCGGCAACGGCGGATTTTTTCTTCGCTTTCTTTTTTACCGCCATAATGTTCACTTCCTCCTGACCAGAGTAGGACTTCCGGAAGCTGCTGGCCGGAAGCTCCTCATTCCTTCATCCTTATTGGTAGTGATTATAGATGCGTCCCCGGTTAAATTCAAGACAATTTGCGTTTAACTGGAAATAAATATGACGGTCCCGGTGAAATAGCTGTTTTAGGCGCGTCCTTCGGAAGAACGGCCGTTCAAGGTCATTTATAGCCAATTTCCCCTGTTTCTGTTACTATGAGGCATGAACTTTTCAATCCCGGGAACCGGTAAGGACAAACGCTCCATGGCGAACAGATCACGCTTACTGCTCTTGCTGCTCTTACTGCTCTTACTGCTGTCGGGCTGCGTTACCGCATCGGGGAATCACCCTCCCCTGAATTCTACGCCTGCAAAAGATTTGCAAGCACAGGAAAACGTAGACCTTTTCTCCTTTTTCCCCGATCCTGCCGTACCGACCATCCTCGGAGGAGATTGGACCCGGAGCAAGCAGGCGCTGCCTGGTCCTGGAGCGTTCGTGCAGACCGGGGACGGGGAGCCGCCCCTGCTTTCCGCGCAGGCCGGTGCATCGAGTATGCTCCTCTTCGGCAGGAGCGGGACCGCGCGAACAACGGAATCCGAAAGGGGAAGCATTATGGAACAGGAAAAAGAACCCCTGGTCATCGACCTGTCGCTGCTTAAGACAATGAGCGCGGTCATCGATGGGGCCGCGGGGAAAAAGATCGTGTACGTGGGCGAATTTCACGACCGGTTCGCTCACCACCAGGTGCAGCTCCAGGTCATCAAAAGCCTTCACCAGAAGGACCCGAAATTCGCCATCGGCATGGAGATGTTCCAGCGGCCGTTTCAGAAAACGCTCGACGCATATATCGGCGGCGCAATCGACGAACGCGAGTTCCTGAAACAATCGGAATACTTCAAACGCTGGGGCTTCGACTATAACCTGTACAAACCGATCCTCGATTTTGCGCGCGCCCAGAAGGTCCCCGTCGTCGCCCTGAACCTCACCCGCG
Organism: Nitrospirota bacterium; assembly: GCA_043731355.1. GTDB lineage: Bacteria > Nitrospirota > UBA9217 > UBA9217 > UBA9217 > GWC2-56-14. The sequence goes on along the minus strand of JAYTJE010000194.1, from coordinate 11,608 downwards.
ATATTGTCGAGAAGGTGTCGAAAAGCGGCATGGACAGCCTCTCCGATGAAGAGAAGAAGGCGCTGCCGCGGCTGGACTTCACCGACGAGGCCTATAAAGGCCGCCTCAGGGAAGTCTTCGACCAGCACAAAAATTCAGACGAACGGAGCTTTGACTTCTTCTACCAGGCGCAGATCCTGTGGGACGAGACCATGGCGGAATCCATCGACCAATACCTGAAACAGCACCCCGACCTGCGCATGGTTGTTCTTGCGGGCGGAGGGCACATCGCCTTTGAATCGGGCATTCCGCTTCGCGCCTTCCGAAGGAACAGCGAACCCTATGTAACGGTCCTGAACGATGCGGACATCGAAGCGGGGGCCGCGAACTATATCGTCTATCCCAAAGAGGTAAAAGGCGTAACCGCGCCGCGCCTCCTCATAGCGCTGAAGGAACAGGGAGGCCGTTTGAGCATTGTTGATTTTCAGGAAGGAAGCGTTGCAAAGCTGGCGGGGCTTAAGTCAGGCGACACCTTCATCTCCGTTGACGGCTCGGCCATCAGCACCGTGGAGGACCTGAAGCTTGTGCTCTTCTACAAAAAGAAGGGTGATGTACTGGTGGTCAAGATCATGCGGAAGCGGTTTTTGCTTGGCGACAAAGAAATGGAATTCACGGTGACGCTGTAACAGTAACGGATTCAAAACTCAAGATTCAAGATTCAAGATTTGGATCGCGGCGAAGCCGCGTTATGATACACATCATAGCAAGACACGATAAACAGGAGTATACTTCATACATGTTTAAAGAAGGCTGCCCAGGAAGTATAGAGATCCGGTCGCCCAAGCCGGAAGATATCCGCTGCCAGCAGTGCGGCGAGAAGATCGAGATCTGGTCCGATGAGCCCGACACGGCATGCAAAAAGTGCGGCCATCTGAACGCCAGACCCATCGGCGCGTCCTGCGTCGAGTGGTGCGCCTTTGCCAAGGAATGCGTGGGCGCGGAAAAGCTCGCCAAGCTGCTGAAAGCAAGCAAGGGTTGAGCCTGGACCGATCATCGGAGACACTGCCGGGGTATGTGCCCCTGCAGCAAGCTACCGGTCTTGCCTACCAGCGCAGGTCTCCTCTGAAATTCGCTTTCGCGCCCAACTCTTCCTCGATCCTGAGCAGTTGGTTGTACTTTGCAAGCCGTTCGGACCTGGCGGGTGCGCCGGTCTTGAGCTGGCCCGCGTTCGTTGCAACCGCAATGTCCGCTATGAACGAATCTTCCGTTTCTCCCGACCGGTGCGAGAACATGCAGGTGTAACCAGCAGTTTTCGCCATCTCCACGGTTTTCAGTGTTTCGGAGAGCGTGCCGATCTGGTTGAGTTTGATCAGCACGGAATTGGCGATGCCTTTATTGATCCCATCGGCCAGTATCTTCGGGTTTGTGACAAATATGTCGTCGCCTGTAAGTTGAATTTTCTTGCCCAGTTCGTCCGTCATGATCTTCCAGCCGTCCCAGTCATCCTCGGCAAGACCGTCTTCAATGGAGATAATCGGATATTTTGAGATCAGGTTCGCATAGTAGCCGACCATTTCTTTTGAGGTCAATTTGCTGTTGTCCGCTTTCAGGACATACTTTCCGTCCTGGTAGAATTCGCTCGCAGCCGGGTCGAGCACAATGGATATATCCTTGCCCGGTTTATAACCCGCTTTTTCTATCGCAGCGACGATGATCTGGATCGCTTCTTCGTTGGAAGCCAGGTTCGGAGCGAAGCCGCCTTCATCGCCGACTGAAGTGCTCAGGCTTTTCGCCTTCAAAACCGATTTCAGGGTATGGTACGTCTCGGCCGCCATCCTGAGCGCTTCCCTGAATGATTTTGCTCCAATAGGCGATATCATGAATTCCTGGATATCCACGTTGTTGTCCGCGTGCTTGCCTCCGTTCAGGATGTTGAAGAACGGTATCGGGAGACGGTGCGCTGCCTCGCCGCCGAGATACTGGAAGATCGACAATCCCCTGCCCTGCGCAACCGCCTTTGCGACAGCGATCGAGACGCCAAGGATCGCATTCGCGCCCAGCTTTCCTTTATTCTCTGTTCCATCGAGCTTGATCATAAGAGCGTCAATCGCGTTCTGGTCCTCAGGATTCTTCCCGACAAGCTCGGGAGCGATAACCTTGTTGACGTTCTCCACTGCCTTGAGGACGCCCTTGCCCAGGTAGCGTTTTTTGTCTCCGTCCCGCAGCTCTACGGCCTCTTTGCTTCCAGTTGACGCGCCTGAGGGGACCGCTGCCCTGCCCATGATGTTGTTGTCCAGGATGACATCAACCTCGACCGTTGGATTGCCCCGTGAATCCAGGATTTCCCGCGCTGTTATATTCTTTATCTTTGACATGAATGCCTCCTCGTGATGTGTCGTTATTTTCTACCTTGAGCCGTCTTTTCTGACGGCGATGATGAAGATGGTGAACAGCACCGCTGAAAGCGCAGCCGTTGTCGCGCCGAAATAGAACGTCGCTGCGGGTGAAACATGGTCCCAAAGCCAGCCGCCGATGAGGCTTGCGGGGAACATGGCAAGACCTACGGTAGTGGTATACACGCCGAAAGCCGTTGCCTTAAAGTCCTGCGGGATGATCGTTGCGAGGAAGGCTTTTTGTATCCCTTCCGTGAGACCCATGAAAAGGCCATAGAACCCAAACAGTATCCAGATTGCCTTTGTGCCTGATGCGACTGCAAAGCCATAATAGAGTATAGCAAAGAGGATGAAGCCCAGCAAAATAAACCGCTTTCGACCGTATTTATCCGCAGCCATTCCAGCCGGAACAGCGGAGAGTGAATAGACGAGGTTGAACATCAGATAAATCAGAGGGATCGTGACCGTCGGTATCCCGACCTGCTCCGCCCGGAGGATCAGGAACACGTCGCTTGAGTTGCCAACAGCAAAGAGCGTCGCGATCACGACAAAGAACTTGAACTTCCAGTCGAAATGCGCAAGCGTCAGTTTCGGTTTTTCCACCTGCGCTGCAGCGGTCTTTTTCTTTTCCGTGATGAAAAAAATGATCAGCAGCACAGCGATGATGCCCGGTATCATGGACAGCCAGAAGACCTTGCGGTAATCGTTCGAGAATATGCCAAGAAAGAAAAAGGCCAGGGCCGGACCCACGACCGCTCCCATGGTGTCCATGGAGCGGTGAAAGCTGAAAGCCCTGCCGAGATAGGCCTTGTCCGTTGATTCGGCGATGATGGCGTCTCGGGGTGCGGTGCGGACGCCTTTGCCGAACCGGTCCAGGAAGCGCGATCCCAAAACTTGATGCCAACCCGTAGCCAGGGCGACAAAGGGCCTGCTGAGCGTTGAGATGCCGTACCCGGCTGCCATAAGCCACTTGCGGTTGCCGATCCGGTCCGAGTACCAGCCGGAAAAGACCTTGAGCAGGCTGGCGGTCGATTCCGCGATACCTTCAATCAGACCGATCAGGGACTTGTTCACGCCGAGCGTGTTCGCGAGGAACAGCGGCACGAGAGGATATATCATCTCGGAGCTTACGTCCATGAAGAAGCTCACGAACCCTGCAATGGTCACGTTCTTTCCGAAGCCGAAGAGCTTTTTCTCTTTCTCCATTCAACAGGCCTTTCTCGCTACAGTTCCGGGATGCGAACCTCGTCTATCCGGCAATCGATCACAATGAGATTTAGATTCAGTTTGCCGTCAACGATGTATTCCGGCTTCCCTGCTTTCTCAAGGATGTCATGTATCATCTTCGGATTGCCCTGGGCGATATGGAATATATCGTTGAAGACCCGGACTTTGTCCGAAAGCTTCATGCCCATGTCTTTATAGAGCTGCTGCATAAGGTTCAAAGCGTCTTTCTTTTCCAAATTATTCATTCGGAGCTTTGGGACAAGATACAGGCAGTATGCGATCTTGCCCGCGAAGGTATAATCGCCTATCACCCAGCTCTGCCTGCTTGCCGTGATCAAGCATGCCCGTTCATGCAGGGACGATAGGAATGCGTTTATCCCCTGCGTAATATGATCAATCTGGTCGAGAATGAAGCAATAATCACCTTGCTCTATACGGGGAAAAATCATGTTCCGGAGGTCCCGGTTACTATTCGTTCTGATGTCTGAGACGGCGTTTACCGCGATCGGTTCAAGGTATTTGTCGGTTCCTGCAAGGGGACCAGAGCGATCAAATAGCGCCTCGGCAATACAAACGAGAATTTTCCGAAGCGTTATGCTGTTTTTGCAATAGATCGGAACGCATGACGCGCCGATCACGTCCCACTTCGTATAAAGATGATCGAGAAGCGCGCTTTTGCCGACACCTTTCGGGCCATGGATATGCAGGCCTTTCCGTCGTCTGATACTGTCGTGGAGGGCCGCGATATCCTGGTCGCGCCCGATCAGCATCGTGCGGCTTGACGGAACAGCCGTGTCCGTCGCGGCGCGTTCAACTTTTGTTCGCGCCTTCGGCTTCCGTCTTGATCCGCGCAAGCCTGTTTTTGATTTCATCCAGCTTCCCCGTTGTCCCGGCCAGCAGCCGCTTTCTTTCTTCGACCTCCTGTGTTCCCTTCGATCTCTGCGTCATGCCTTTCTCGATCGCACTCGCAATCCCCTCTATGGTCGCGTCGATCTTCTGGAACATCTCCCAGCGAAAGTCGAGCTTGCTCTTGTCCAGGCGTTCTTCAAAATCGGTCCCTGCCCTGGCTGCCTGCATGGTCACGACCCTCTGGAGGTATTCTTTCATCTTTTTGAGCACGATCTTATCGCCGATGAATTTGGGCAGGGCAAGGGTCAGGGTTGAAGCAATGATCGCCGTGCCCACGGGCTGTTCCTTGAACCGGTAATAGAACCCGGATTTGATGCTCCAAAGGGATTCCGCCTTGACCGTATCGAATGGCACGGAAAACAGCTCAGAGGAATACCGCAGCAGCTCATCTACTGTTTCGTTGATCTTAGTGATGAACCGTTTACAGATGGTTTCAAAGGCCTTTGCGAGCCGCTCATCCTCCAAGGCGCGCCAGGTGATACAGGCTTGTTTGACATGAACTATGACCGCTTCTTCAAGTGCGCTTCGAAGGTCTTTCAGCGGAAGGCCCTTGTTTAATTCGAATTGCTCTTTGAGATGCGCCAGCTCCTGAGGCATCAGGTCTCTTACAAAGCGCTGCAAGTCGTCCTCCAGTCCGCCCTTTGCCAATCGTGAGACTTCACCCTCAAGCAGAATTTCAAAGTCCCGCTTCACCTGCGACACCTCGCCTTTCTTGCTCTCAAAGGCGCGTATCTTATCTTTCAGTTCTTCGAGCGGCGTTGTGAGCGACTTCAGTTCAAGCTCCAGTTCCAGCTTTGCCTGAGAAATGCTCCTGAGCAGGTTGTTTGTCACGGAGAGGATGAGCACGTTCCCCTTCTCCTCCATCAGGAACCTGTTCAGGTCTTTGGAAAAGACGGGCAGCATACTTTTCTCGATAAGTTCCCCAGATTTCGCGGTTGTCCCTTCGAGCGCGAGCCGGGCAGATACCGGGAACAGCCTGACTTCCGATCCCATGGTGTCGCAAAGTGCGTTCTTCGTGAATTCGACAGCTTCTTTGAGGTCGTTTTCCCGAAGATAGTCGGACTTGTTCAGGACGAAGAATATCTTGTTCGAGTACTCCTTCACATCTTTCAGAAAGTCCATCTCCGCCTTGCTCATGGGCTGGTCAACGGACAGGAGAAAGAGGGCCGCGTCGGACTTGGGAAGATATTGATACGCAACATCCGTGTTATGCTCATAGATCGAGCCCACGCCCGGCGTGTCGATCAGCCGAACGCCGTCCTTGAGATAGGGCGATGGATACGTAAGGACGACTTCTCGCACGTCTTTGATGTTCTTCGGATTGCCTTTTTCCGTGACGTATTCTGAAAGGCTTTCGGGTTTGATTTCCGAAACCCGTTCGTCATTGAAGTAGACCTTGATCCTGAGCGCCTCTCCCCAGGTCATGATCGTGACGATGGACGTGAGCGGCACCACGGCAACGGGAAGGATCTCCGCGCCCAGAAGCGCGTTGATCAGGCTTGTTTTCCCGCGCTTGAACTGGCCCACCACCACGAGGTTGAAAGCGTTCGACCGGAGCTTTTCCCGCAATTCCTCGCACCCGCAGCCCCGGATGTTCTCGATAGCGAGCATCTCATCGGTGCAATTAAGGAGATGGTCTTTCAATTGCGCGTAGTTCGATAGCAATGCTGATTGCGTCAGTGAATTCATGCCTGTCCTTTTTGTGGATAAAAAAACTCCTACCCTCAAGTTTCGAGAGTAGGAGTCATTAGTCACGTTGTCAGCGGGACGGTTAATGGCGAACTCCATCGCCTATTCTGTTTTGTGCTGGTACGTATTATCGAATACTACATCGCTGACTCCAATCCTGCGGCGTCTCTGTGTGTATACTTTATCACATTCACGTCCGAAAGTACAACGATGCCTTCACCGATCATATCGTCAAGAATGGGGATTACCTTGTTAATTTTCTCCTCGGTATCCATGACGGTGATCAGTATCGGCAGCTCACCGTGAACCGTCAGGGTTTTCTTCTTATGATAGCGTTTGTGCGGACCGTAGCCGGCAATTGCCTTGTAGACGGTCGCGCCCGCGATATCGGTCATGACCAGTCTCTTAACAATCGCCTCATACAACGGCTCGCCTTCCCATTTGTCGTCTTCGCTGATGATGATCCGGAGCATCTTGGCTTTGCCTTCGAGCTTCATATGTTCTCCCTGTGATTTTCCTTTTTCCTCGGCCTTGGGGCAACACTTGAGGACGTTCGTGTCGGTTATTTCAACCATGCCCTTCTCGACCACGTGATAGACATCCGGGAGCACCCTGTTGATCATTTCCTCGGACTCCACCACCTCGACCTTCACCGGCATGCTCGTTGAAAGCTCAAGCATTTTGGACGTGTGGAAAACGCCGTCGCTGCCGTAGCCTGCGACGCCACGGAACACGCTCACGCCCATGATCTTTTTTTTAAAGAAGATATCAAGCAGGACTTCATACACCGGCTTGCCGTGGAACTTGTCGGTTTCATCAACGTACACGGTAAGCTTCTTGGCCGGACCCTTCGTTACCATAGGCGTTCTCCTATTTGACAATCGTGACCGTACAGGGCGCGTAACTTGATATCCGTTTCGACACGGAGCCCAGGAGCCAACGCTCTATCTTCGACTTACCCCTCTGTCCCACGACGATCATGTCGCTCTTTTTTTCAACCGCATATTTGACGATTTGTTCCGCAGGATGGCCGACTACGATCTCTGTTGTGATCTCGACATTCTCCGCTTTTGCCTTGTCCCGAAGCCCTTTGAAGAGGTCTTCATAGTGCTGTGTAGCGCTTTCGATAATGGCGTCCATCTCCACGATATCGATCGGTTCGGGTGGCTGCGCAACTGAAAGCACGGTGATCTCCGGCGCTGCGCCGGTGCAATGCCTGGACATTTCAAGGGCGAATTCAAAAGCACTGCGCGACTGATCGGAGCCGTCGAATGCAACGAGTATTTTTTTCAGCATAAAAACCTCCTGACATAAAGTTCAATCGGCTAATTATTCCGGTTCAACTACCGGCATCTTGTCCTTTTTCGGCAATAGATAATGCGGAATAAAGAACGCATTGGCGATCAACGTCGGTATTACAGCGCTCCCGATCACCGCAACGATCAACAGAGAGTATTGCACCTGGTCGATGATCCCATGCGTAAGTCCGAACAATGCTGAAATGGATCCGAAGGTCAGGCCCGTGGACATGAGAAGCGTCGTGTAAACGCCTTCCTTCTGCGCGTACTTGTACGCCTTGGTCGCCGGATATACGCCGACGATCTTCGTGATCATCTTTGAACTGAATAGAATGAAAAGAGCAAAAGGCGCGGCGACGATCGCCGAGACCGAAACAAATGAGCCTGCACGAATGAAGTAGAACGGCGTAAGCAGCCCGAACGTCAATGTCCTGAGCCGCCTGATCAGCACATGGTCCTTGCCCACGGATCCGGCGAGCACCATGCCGATGATATAAGCAGGCAGCACAGCCTCGCTGTCCGACCACACCGCGAGCGACCCGAGACCGAAAAGGACCATCAGAAGGTATTTCGCTTCGAGTTCAGATGGCCGGTCCCCGTATTTTTTGAAGAACCAAGGAGTGAGGTAAGGCAAGATGAAGAACACGACAGCGCTGACGCCGACAAAGATCAGGGTCTTAAAGGAGAACGGCGCGAAGATCAGCCCCAGCGCGAGGACTGTCCCGAGGTCGGTAACGAAACAGGCGGCGAGCACCGCCTTGCCGAAGTCAGTCTTGTTCAGCCCCAGTTCGAGCATCACCGCGTAGACCACGGCAACCGAGGTCGTCGAAAGTGCAACGCCCGTAAGCCAGCTTGCCTGCGCGGTCCAGTGAAGGAGGTAGTATGCTGCTGCGGTGCAGCCAAGGAACGGCGCGAGGAAAGAGATAAAGCCGATGGCGGTTGCTTCCTTGAGCTTCGCCTTGAATACGACAGGGTCAAGCTCCGCTCCTGCCAGGAAGGTCAGCACGATCGCGCCGGTGCCCGACAGGAACTTGATCCACGGTTCGTTTGAACCGAGGGATGCGCCGATTGCAGCGCCGATGACGAGTTGGGCAACCGTGCCGACGACAATCTCGGAGAGCGCCGTTGCGATCCGGAACCAGATAGAAAGCAGCGTGGCGACCAGTGCGAGACCGAGCCAGAGCGCCGCTATTCCCCAAACTTCATGCATATCCCGTCCTCCCTCGGGGCATAAAAAAACTCCTGCCCTCAGTTATATGAGAGTAGGAGTCATCAGCCCAGAAAATGGGCGGTTTTGGCGAACTCCATCGCCTTCTGTTTTTTAAAGAGTAGCAGAATATGCAACAGCCGTCAACAGGAATGTCTTGAATTTCACTTTGGTAAAATTAGAAATACTGAACGATATACTTTATCGCAAGAAACATGATCGCGCTGCCCACAAAGACCTTGATGAACTTCTGCGGCACATACTTCTGAGTCTTCGCGCCAATATACATTCCCACAAATCCGCCGACACCAAACAGAATGCCAAGCGGCCAATCAGGCATAGGCGATATGCCCTGCGTCGCGGGCAACACGCTGAAAAACAACGCACCGGCAACCGAAGTAATGAACGTTCCCATGAGCGTTGCGCCTGCAATAGAATAAATCGGCAAATGGAAAAAGGCCACGCAGAACGGGGCAATGATCGCGCCGCCGCCGATGCCGTAGGCCCCGCCGATGATGCCGACGATGAACGACAGGGCGAACATGCCCATGGTGTTGAATGAAAACCTCTCACCCCAAAACTCGTACTCCACTGTTTTCAGCGACACATTGATCGTCTTCACGACCGCATCAGCGGGGATGCCCGCTGCCATCTTCGTACTCTGCTCCTTCTTGATTGCCGCGGCCCGAGCCTTGAATTTTTCCTCCAACGCCTTGGCGCCCGCCGACTGTGTTTTATTGCCGCCAAGTAGTTCCCTGAATATCCTGACGCCGATATACAGCAGGACGCAGCCGACAAAGAGTTTGAACGTTTTCGGGTCGGGGAGAAAAAAAACGCGAAGATAATAGCCGATGAACACACCCGGCAGCGTTCCGGCGATGACCACCCAGGTGAGCGGCCACGCCATGCGGCCTTCTTTGATATACCGGTAGACGCCGCTCGGGATCGCGACGATGTTGAACACGTGATTGGTCCCGCTGACGGACGGGGCCGTGTAATTGAGTACGCTCATTTGGAACGGAAGAAGCAGAAAAGCGCCGGATATGCCGCCCATGGAGGTAAAGAAGGAAATGATCATGGAAATTAACGGCGGTATGAGAACATTGGTGGTGACTCCGGATATGGGAAAGGTCATATGCAAAAAGTCCATAAGCAATGTCTCCTGGGGAACATGATAAAGCGCAAGCGCTATTAGAAGGAGCAGAAATGAGACCTATTATAATGACAACTAACGGGCAAGTCAAGTTCGACGGTACTTAGTTCGACGGTACTTAGAAATAATACCTTGCTCTCAACTCCACGCGATAGTCGTACGGCTTTTCGCCGAATTCGCTCAGCCGTTCTCCGGCCAAAACAGTTCCCTTAAAACGCAATTCAAGGTTTGTAATTCCCGTATAGGCGATCTCGGGTGAAAGCGAGTAACTTCTGTCCTCGGTGTTGACGATCGCTGTCAGCGCGGGCGTCCAATAGAGGATATCGAAGGGGTCCTTCTGGCTCACGCGCACATACAGATACTGTTGCCCGGAGTTCGGCCTGCTGTAGCTCTTCTCGGTCACGGTAGCCGCCTTCTGCAAAGGCGCATCGTTTCCCGTTGATAGATAGGAATCGTAGGCGTTGTGTACGAAGGTGAAATAATCCCGCGTCTCCTGTTCGGTGAAACCGGTCCCGTTCCGGTAGTATTCGAGGATATACGTCGTGTCCTTTTCAGTGAGATACCGGAGCCCGAGGAGCCAGCTCGAAGCGCCATATACGGTCTGATGCGAACTACTGTCAACGGATATGTAGTTCCTCGTGAAATCGTTGATTCGCGCGTATTCTCCGTGGACTTCAAGGTTCGTGGTGATGTTCCGCGAGAAATCCATGCCGTAGCGAGACGGCTTGCTGGCGCCCGTGAGGAACAGGAAGTCTATGTCCGTATCGTAGAACAGAAGATATATCTTTCCGGCAGTGTTCAGATGGGTCGTTTCCCCGAAGTCGTCATTCACGCGATCCGAGACCGGTATGAGCACAGGCGTGACGGAAAGCGTCTGGAGCGGCCCGCTAAAGCTCCTGATGTAATCCGCCGAGGCAACAACAAAACCCTCAAGGTTCAGGTCCGGCTCGTCCGGATTCTTGGGCCGGTCCACGAATGCCACGGGGTTCCAGGCATAGCCCTTGCCCCACTTGAGCGTCTTCTTGCCGGCGTCGATCGTGAGCGACGGCGCGGGTTTTACGGACAGGAAGGCCTCGTACACTGTTGTTGTGGAGGTCGCGCCGAGGTAGGAATTCTGATACGCGGTATTTGTTCTCAAAAAGAACTTTGTAATGCCTTTTTCAATACCGCCTTCGAGCTGAAGGGCTGCGTTGTATTCCGGCAGAGTGCGTCCCTCGTCCCGATTGTAAAAACGGAGCTGGTACAGGGCGGCGTCCTGGTCCAGTCCGTACAGAACGGGCTTGAGCTCCGCGTATCCGCCGAAATGGTAGGGCTTTTTCTCGGTCTCCGAGAGGTCGAAAGCGTATTCATCGGCGCGAACGACGCGTGAGCATAAAATCAGCGCAAACGCGGCAAGTACCGCTGTTAATGATCGAACGATATGCATGGTTGACCTGATATTCGTCGTGGCCGTCACGGTTGCCTCTGCATGCTTTACAGCACGATCATCGACAGGATTGCCCCTATCAGCACGATATAAAGCACATCGATCTTGTTCAACAACGCAATCAATGCCGCCAGTCCGATCATGACCCGCATTGTGTCCCACGGGACACTGTGAAGAAAGCTTACGGTAACAGAGAAGAGCAAGCCGACAAAGGATGCCAATATTCCTTTATGCCTATCCGGTTGAGTTAACTAATGGGTGTTTTTACCGTAAAACAAATACCATAAAAAACATAAAGGAATGGCGACATGAAAAATCCTATTAAGG
>JAYTJE010000193.1:0-2742 GCA_043731355.1 Nitrospirota bacterium | reverse complement strand
CAAATTGTCGACAGTTGAAATCCAGCCTCTGTTTTCACCCTGATTTTCATCTTAAACCAATAATCCCTCGGATTGACGCTGTCCGTCAGCGCGGCCACCACGTCAACCACGGAGAAATACCAGCTCTCCCGTGCTTCGTCGAAAAAACGGCGTATCGCATATTTCTCTTACTCATCCTTCATCTCCATCGGGCGGACTATGGTTTCAATGAAGGAGACTTCGTCTTTTGTCAATTCAAAGTCAGGTCGGGTAGAGCGCGGCGAAACCCGACATTTTCCAATGCCATTCGTTACTTCTGCTGCTGCGAACATTCCGGCATACAGGCAGGCGTCGGGTTTCGCGTTGTTCTACCCGCCCTACGAAACTGTCCATCCCAAAGCACTCTGTGAACCAACGTCCCCGAGATGTTCCCTTTCCTTCGATCTTTGCGGTGATTGCCATGATATGCACCCTCCTTGCAAACTTAAGATGCATTTACATAACTGATTACTGTCCCCTGCCGTATGCCTTGTTAAGTGGACCCCTCTTCATCGCTCAGTTTTTCATTCGGAACGATGCGGTAATGTCTTTCTTCTTTAATCGAAATCATACCTTCGCTTTTCAGCATGAATAACAAAAGCTGTCATTCGGTTGACATCTGCTCCATAGGTGCTATTGGTGTCGAACCCAAGCTGAGAATCGTATTCGATGACATTTTCCTCTCAAGCGCGGCAATTATCACTTCCAGTTCGACCTTCGCCTCCGCCTGAAGTCCCAGGCATTTAGCGATCCCATCTGCATCAGTGCTCACCCTTGATTCCAAGTCCAACCGCAGCGAAGCATTCGCTTCGCGAAGCCGGTAAGAATGAAAGTGCATCGCATCTCCCACCCGCGCACTTTCAAGATGAGCAAATTCGAATTCTTTCCGCATATAATCGAGCAAGTGATTTTGGACCACTATTGAAAGATGTTTATTGAGGTGTTCAAAGGTCTGAATCTTGTGATGCAACTGCACGAGGATCGTCTTCGCGGTCATTTTCCAGTTCATGCCGAAACCCTTCGTTGATTTTACGTCGGCGGCGCGAATCGGCAGTCCAAGAGACTTGAGAGCACGCTGTCGCTCAGGCCAAACTGTCCCGGTCGTGTCCAAGGTTTGGAACTCTATCGCGACAAAGTCTTTTACCTTACCTGCTTTGGCGGATACTAGAAAGTAGTCCACACTGCCTCCTGGTATGGATACTTCCGGGATTATATGAAATTCGTTTCCAGGCTCGTGCAGTGTAAGTAAATGAACGCAGTCCGTAAAAACCTGTTTACGCTCAAGCAGACGGTTTGGACAAATAATAATTTCTTTCGCATCTTGTCCGTATCTGACCGAGCAAGTTCCAATGGAAATGTTAGATTGGCTCTTACGAACCTTAAAGCAGCGAGTGTTTGTGAATGGGCACCACTGTCTCTTGACAATCTGTTCCCATTTGACACCCTTTATCTTCTTAGTCGGGTAACCGAACAACTCAAGCACTTTGTTTTCGTTCATCGATTATAGGTCCTTATAAAAGGATGTGACATCTACGCTCCGCAATGCGTAGGTATTCTTGAGATAAGTCGATGCCTATTGATTTTCTGCCAAGTCGCAGCGCCGCGAGCATCGTTGTTCCGGTCCCGCAAAAGGGATCAAGCACGACGCCGTTCTCGGGGCAGGTAGCCAGAACGGGAAGTTTGCAAAGGTCTTCGGGATAAGCCGCATAGTGTTCATCGCGTTGCTGCGTGTCCTCCGGGAGAATGTCCCATACATCTCTCGGCTTGCTGCCATTAGGATGATACTGCAGAAAATAGAACCCTTTTACCGAAAGTTCCTTGGCCCGACCGGAAACCTTTTCGGAATTTGAGTGCGTTGTACGCTGTTGGCCCCTGATGATCATCCGAAAATCAGCAACCGTCCCATTTCTCACTTCGTCAAGATGGGAATTCAGCGCAAAAAGCGCATTTTTTTTCTCCTGCGGCGTCAGTACGCCGGATAGTTCAATCTGACGTTTGTATCGCACCCCGCTTACGCCTGTCGCGGATACAATGGCGCCGTTCACTACTTTGCTTTTTTTCGGGTTTGATCGAATAGCGTCAACATCGTAATAGTACCCTTTTGGCGACTTGACAAAATGAAAAACATGTTCATGAACATTCCCGAGCTTGTCGAGAGCATTGTCCGGCCCGCCCTTTATCTTGTTCCATATCACGTCATTGCGGAGGACCCAACCTTGCTTGTCGGAGAGCTCGAAGGCCACTCTCCAGGGAATACCCAAGAGGCGTTTGTTTTGATAAGTATCTCCGATATTCAGCCAGAAGGACCCCGTACTTTTCAGCACACGTTTGAGTTCAGCGAATACTGCGAATAGTTGTAAGATATAATCCTTATAATCATCCTCAAGACCGATACCGGAGACGGCATACTGCCTCTGTCCCCAATAAGGAGGACTCGTCATGCAGCAATCAACAGATTCATCAGGGAAGGAGCGGAGCACTTCCAGCGCATTGCCGCAAATAAATAATGGGCGTACTAATGAGCCTCGAAGGTAATCAGCTAATTCTCGATCGAGGGTATCTATAGCTACGGTTGCCGTTTGTTCTCGCATTGAGTGCCTTTCTTCTCACGTTACGAATAATTCATTATGCCTATCCGGTTGAGTTAACTAATGGGTGTTTTTACCGTAAAACAAATACCATAAAAAACATAAAGGAATGGCGACATGAAAAATCCTATTAAGG
>JAYTJE010000192.1:0-15436 GCA_043731355.1 Nitrospirota bacterium | reverse complement strand
CCTTAATAGGATTTTTCATGTCGCCATTCCTTTATGTTTTTTATGGTATTTGTTTTACGGTAAAAACACCCATTAGTTAACTCAACCGGATAGGCATATTCGTCAATCAGGAGTCTCACAAGGCAGATTCTTAATGAGTTCGGCTATTCCGTGATTGAGGCTGTTGATGGCGAGGATGCGGTGAGCAAGTTCAAGGACAACCAGGACCGGATAAAACTGCTTCTGCTCGATGTTATCATGCCGAAAAAGAACGGCAAGGAGGTTTACGAGGAAATTAAGGCCATAAACCCTGACATCAAGACGATTTTTGTCAGCGGCTACGCAATGGACCTCATGCAGGACAAGGGCGTTCATGATGGCTCGGCATTCCTGCAGAAGCCTGTTCAGCCGAAGAACCTGTTGATTAAAATCAGGGAGGTGCTGGACCGGCAGTAGTTTTTGGGAAAGCAGATTCCCTGGCGAACAGACCGTTGTGCTGGAATGGAGCGGATTGAGAAGATGAAAATATGGTGAAAAGAACAAAACAGAAGAAAACTGACGTTCTCGATAGCGCAGCTATCAGAGCTATGAATAAGGAGCTTCGTAACTTCCTTGAACATTCGCTGAGCTCGGAGTCATTTTGGGAAACATGGACTGCAATCAAGCTCCCCTTCAGTCGTCTCAATTGCTGGGAAATAAAGAATTGCGGGCGGGAAAACTGTCCGGCATTCCGCGACGCGGACTGCCGTTGCTGGCTCAAAGTTGGCACGCTATGCGGCGGAGAGGTGCAGGGAGACTTTGCGAAGAAATACCGGAGCTGCTTCAAATGCGAAGTGCTCAAGACCGTGGAGAAGGACGAAATCCAGTCGCTCTATGAAAACATCAACATCCTCATCCACCATTTGCGGAAACGCGACGAGAGGATCGTGAGCGCCGCCATTACCGACCAGTTGACCGGAGTTTACAATCGGTCCTATTTCAATGAGTATATCGACAAACGCCTTGCACACGCAAGCCGTTATGAAGAAAATATGTCATTCATCATGATCAATCTGGACAGTTTTAAGCTTCTCAACGACAACTACGGCCACCATGCGGGCGACAATGTGCTCGCCGAGACAGCGGCACTGCTCAAACGTGTTGTCCGGAACTCCGATCTGGTCTTTCGTTACGGAGGGGATGAATTCTTAATTGTCTTGCCGCTTGCGGATTGCGACCGGGCCGAGTTGGTGAAAATGAGGATCGGTGAGGCTGCGGAAGAATGGAACCGGGAGAACGGGAAATATGAAAATTTCAGGCTTTCGCTCAGCACGGGCTGTTCGACGTGGAAGCGGGGCGATGACCTGTTCTCGAAAATCAAGGAAGCGGATGCCATGATGTATCTTGAGAAAAAATCGAAAAAGAATGCGGGAACGGAAAACGACGTACATAACCGGTAGGCGCGAAGAAGCGCGTGCATAGGAAAAAAACGATGCTTAAAATTAAATCCCTCGTAGCAAAATTCGTTCTCATGGGCGGCCTGCTGCTCGCCTTTATTTCCACGTATGTGGCCGCAGGCTTTGTCTTCACGCACCATATCCGTGACGAGGCTATACGGATAAATCTTGCGGGCCGGCAGAGGATGCTTATAAAGACCATGGCGTACAATGCGCGCGCGCTGATCTCAGCTCCATTGCGTGGACAGGATAAGTCCACCGAAACATGCGCTTCTTTGAAGTCCATAGAGAAGGCGATGGCAGCGTATGAAGAGGCGCTTTATGGCCTAAGAGATGGAAGCAATTCTCTCGGCATCGGACCCATGTCTAACCATAATAAAGAATCAATATCGCGGCTGAACGAGCTCATCGTCCTGTGGGGAAAGACACAGAAGCCGGTTCTGTACGATATCCTGAAGCTGCCGCCCGAGAGGAAAAAAGAAGGGTGCGGCATGTGCCACAGGGCGGTCAGGGACAATTTCGGCAAGCTCGAGGCCTTTGTGAACAGCCTCGAACGAAATAATAAAAAGGATATTGAACAGTTCAACGCTTTCAGGTTTTACGCACTCGCATTTTTCGTTGTCGGCGGCGCCTTCCTGTTGTTTTACATAAGAGGTTCCATCATCATCCCGATGCGGAGGCTCAGGGACGCTGCGGAAGAGATGGCAAAGGGCAATCTCGCTGCGCGGATTGAGCTCAAGAGCGAGGATGAGACGGGAATGCTTGCCGAGAGTTTCAATAAAATGGCTCAAAGCCTCGGTGGATTGTTTGCTGATAACGCGGGATTAATCAAGAATCTTCAAGCCCTCCGCGCAGCCACGGATAACATAATCGGCGATTTCAGGATAGAGTTCCTTCTTGATAAGATTACGGAAACCGCCAGGGAACTTCTCGGCTCACGATACGCAGCGCTTGGAATTCTCAATGAGAAGGGGGAATACGCGTATTTCATCCCCAAAGGCATCGAGCCGGGCATGCTTGAGGAAATGATGAAAAGGCATGGCCTTCCCCGGGGAAAAGGGTTGCTGGGGCATCTCTTGAAAGAGGGCAAGGTGGTCCGTCTTGGCGATATAGCAGAGCATCCCGCGTCCAGCGGTTTCCCGGACGGGCATCCGCCCATGAAGGCGTTCCTTGGTGTGCCGGTTATTCTGAATGCCAAGGTTGTTGGAAGGCTGTATTTTACCGACAAGGTTGACGGCGCTGCTTTTACTCGGCAGGATGAAGACCTTGCCCTCTCTTTTGCCAATACCGTGGCGCTGTCCATTAATACTGCGATGATACTGAGTGACCTATCTTCACGAAACGTGGAACTCAATGTGTTGAATGTGATCGCAAGCGCTTCAAGTCAGTCTCTCTCGCTTGACGCCATGCTCGAAAAGGTGATGGATGCCATTGTCAGCCTTGAACCCCTGATGCTGGAAAAGAGGGGGGCGATATTTCTGTGCGATGAAGAGACCAAAACCTTGAAGCTTGCTACCTCGAGAAACTTCAGCGAGGAGCGTGTAAAACTATGCGCACAGGTGCCGTATGGAGAATGTCTCTGCGGTCTTTGCGCGGAAAAAGCCGAGCTCATGCTGTCCGCCAGCAGTACCGCGGACAAGAGACACTCAAGGACTTACCCTGGCGCAAAAGACCACGGTCATATCATCCTGCCTCTGAAATCAAGGGACCGCATGGTGGGTGTGCTCTGCCTTTATCTAACCGCGGATAAAAAATTGACCGACAGGGAAATTAACCTGTATGAGTCCATTTCCAACCTTGTCTCCGTTGCCGTTCAGAATGTCCTCAGCCACCGGCAGGTTGCCTTGCTCGCGCAGTCCCTCGACAGCAGCGGCGACTTGATTATCATAACAGACCTGGATGGCAGAATAACCCATGTCAATCCACAAGTTCAGCAATGTCTCGGCTACCGGCAGCAGGAGCTTGTGGGTAAAAATGTTTCTGTAATACAATCGCCCCGAAACCGCCAGGGACTCGGCCCGGAGATTTATCAAAAGACGCTCGAAGGGGGGTGGCAGGGTGAGGTTGTTAATATCAGAAAGGACGGGTCTGAATATCCGGTGATATTATCCGCGGCGCCGGTCAGAGGCGAGAGCGGAAACGTCATCGCCCTGATAGGGATCGCCCGCGATATCACCGAGCGCAAGCAGGCGGAAGAGACAATAAAACGATACAACGAGGAATTATTGGCCCTTGCGGATGCCTCGAATGTTATTCTTACTACTACTACTACTACTACTACTACTACTACTACTAAGCTCTACGAAGCGATCTGTGAAATCGCGGTGAGGAATTTCAGCCTGAAAATGGCATGGCTGGGACTGGTCGTCAAAGGCAGCTATGATGTAAGGCCCGATGGGCAGTTTGGTTTCGATGAGGGGTATTTGGAAAGCATAAAGATTACCTGGGATGATTCACCGACCGGCATGGGGCCTACCGGAATGGCGATAAAGACAAAGACCGCGCAGGTGGTGGATGACATACAAACTGACGCCCGGTTCGCACTGTGGAGAGAAAAAGCCATGGAAAGGGGGTTTCATTCATCACTGGCCGCGCCGATGATCACCTCGGAAGGGGAGGTAATAGGGACCATTAATCTTTACAGTGAAGAAGCTTACTTTTTCACGCCTCAGCGCAAGAAACTTTTTCAGGTCTTTGCAAATCAGGCGGGCACAGCCATAGAAAATGCCCTGCTGGTGACAGGCCTTGAGCAAAAGGTCGCCGAGAGGACGCGCGAGTTCGAAATGTCCAACCGGCAATTGGAAATCCTGAATGTAGAGTTGGCGCAGAGGCGGGCCGAGGCCGAGACGGCGAAGATGCAAGCGGACGACGCGAACCGGGCCAAGTCCGATTTCCTGGCCAACATGTCCCATGAGCTCCGGACGCCGCTGAATGCGATCATCGGTTTCTCCGATATTATGATTAACGGCATGACCGGCCCACTCACTGACGAACAGTTGGACTTTACTCGCGACATCGGCAAGAGCGGGAAACATCTCCTGACCCTGATCAACGACATCCTCGACTTGTCAAAGGTGGAGGCCGGGAAGATGGAGTTGGAACCGGGCACGGTTAATGTTCAGGAATTGATCGAGAGAAGCCTCGTGATGTTCAAGGAAAAGGCGATGAGGCACCGTATCAACGTCGATCAGCGTGTTGAGACCGGGATTACGGACATTACGGCCGATGAGATGAAACTAAAGCAGGTTCTGGTGAATCTGTTGAGCAATGCGTTCAAATATACGCCGGACGGCGGCTCTATTGCCGTACGGACATGGAGCGAGGCAGGGGGCGAGATCGGATTCAGCGTCGAGGACACCGGCCCGGGTATCAGGGCCGAGGATGTTCCAAAGCTATTTCAGCCTTTCCAGCAGCTTGAAACAACGCTGTCCAAGAAGGTCCCCGGCACCGGACTCGGGTTGAACTTGTGCAAAAAGTTCGTTGAGATGCATGGCGGCAGAATCTGGGTGGAGAGCGAGGTCGGGAAGGGGAGCAGATTCCTTTTTGTGATCCCGATATTGAGGAGCGGGCAGTAAGATGGATGTAACCAAAAAATGGGCGCTCATTATCACCGATGTCATGATGCCCTATGTGAACGGCTTTGATCTTACACAAAAGCTGAAGGAGCATACGGATACGAGAAATATCCCGATCATCGGAACGAGCGCTTTTCATGATTGGAAAAAGTCGAGAGAAGATGACGAACTGCTCGTTGACGAATTCATTCCGAAGCCGGTTGACAGGGATGTTCTGTACGCCGCGATAATAAAAGTGATGGGTGGCTGAATCAGGAAAGGGGCATGTATGGCGCATAAAATACTCGTCATTGATGACAATGCAATGAACCGCAAGCTGTTAGGATTCCTGCTGAAAACAGCCGGCTATGAAGTATTTGAGGCCGAAGACGGCAGGCAGGGGGTTGCCCAGGCAACGGAAATCACTCCTGGTCTGATACTGATGGACATCCAGATGCCCGACATGGACGGCATAACCGCTCTGAAGGCCATCCGGGAGCAGGAGACGCTTAGGCGCATTCCCGTGATCGCCATCACGTCCTACGCTATGAAAGGCGACCGGGAGCGCTTTTTGTCCGAAGGTTTTATCGATTACATATCAAAGCCGATTAATAATGAAACTTTCCTGGCGTCCGTAAAGACCACGCTGGAGCGATACCATAATTGAAAACAAATGGAGGGATGAATGATCCAAGCCAAACGGAAAATTCTCTGCGTTGATGACGAACCGATGAATTTGAAGATACTGGAAAAGCTGCTTGTCTCAAGTGATTACGAGGTGCTCAAGGCGGAGGATGGCGAGGCGGCACTGAAGGCGATCGGGGAAAACAAGGTTGACCTTGTGCTGCTCGACGTTATGATGCCGAAACTCGACGGCTTCGAGGTCTGCCGCCGGATCAAGGAAGATGAGCTGCTCCGGAACATCCCGGTCGTGATGATAACCGCGCTTTCGGCGAAGGAGGACCGGATCAAAGGCATCGAGGCGGGGGCCGAGGACTTCATCTCCAAGCCGATCGATCAGGGGGAGGTCCTGGCGCGGGTAAAAATGCTGCTGAAAATGAAGGCCCTGAACGACCGGCTCAGTCACGCCTATGACGAGATCAACATGATGACGAACTTTGGTGAGGCAAGCATTGTGTTGTTTGATCCGCTGAGGTTCTCTTTTTTCTCCAAGGTTGATGCAATTGTAAGCCAGATCATCCGAAAGTCCGCCGATGCATTTGATAAGCCGCAATTGGTCATCGTCGGTGTGCCTGAGGAGAGGCATACGTGGAAGTGGTGCCAGTATGAATACGTGTTTTCAACGCTCAACAGAATACACCTCAAACTTGATGTCCGGCAAGGCCTGAATATAACAGGCGACTCGCGTATCGTTTTTTATAATGAAGGCGAGCTCGACCAGTCGGAATTCCGGTTGTTTGTGAAAACACTTGCATCATCCGAGATAGTGGTCGCCAACATGGCAGGCTACCTGAGTGAAGCGCTCTGTATCTTTGCCGTGAATTACGGCAGGGAGGTCACCCGTTATGACGCCTCGGTCCTGAACAGCTTTGTCATGCAGAGCCTGTTCCTAAAGTCCCTCTCCGGCCAGATCCGCGAAACGGAATCCGCTTTTGAATACACGGTCTATGCGCTTGCGCGGGCGTCAGAGGCAAATGACGAGGACACCGGCAATCATATTGTGCGGGTCGGCGATTATGCCGCCGTCATCGCCGAGGGCCTCGGAATGCCGGCGAATTTTGTTGAAGCCATCCGTGTTCAGGCGACCTTGCATGATGTCGGTAAAGTCCATATTCATCCCGATATCCTGAGAAAGCCGGCAAAGCTTACCACCGAGGAATGGGTTGAAATGAGACAGCATACCAGCTACGGCGCGAAGATTATCGGAAATCACCCAAGGCTGCTCATAGCGAAAAAAATCGCCATTTCACATCACGAGAGATGGGACGGGGGCGGCTATCCCCAGGGGCATAAAGGCGAACTGATACCGATCGAAGGGAGGATCGTGAACATCGCGGACCAGTATGACGCGCTGAGAAACAAGCGCTCATATAAACCTGCCTTTGATCATCAAAAAACTTATCAAATTATTGCCGAAGGCGATGGGAGGACGATGCCCGCCCACTTCGATCCGGAAGTGCTGGCGAGGTTTAAAAAGCTCCATGGTCGTTTCGAGGAAATATACGAAAAACTGAAGGATTGATTCGAAGAGTGCCTTTATTAATGGTCTCACCTGAAATTGACAGCAAAGCCAGAATTCAGTTACTCGCTTATCTGCCAAAGACAGAGGAGGGATCTTCTTTCCCAGGGGCCTCATAGGGTCGCGTCTTGAATGTTGCTGTTGGGCGGCATTGTGCGTTTATTTTCGTAGAGAGCGCATCGCATACCCAGAGCGGCGAGTGGCAAGGCCTCAGAATGTCGTCGTTTCTTCTACAAAGAGCGCCGTCAGCATATTCTCTACGATTGATTTCGCGAGGGCATTCAGGTACAATCAGAATATAGAATTTTTGCTGAAATATAGACAGGAATGACCATGCTGGAAAAAGAACATAAAATCGCTGAGAAATTCAAGCAGCTCGTGACACGCCAGGTCAAGGTGCATGAAGTGCGCGTCTTCGGATCGCGAGCGCGGGGAGACGCCACCGAGGACTCGGATCTTGATGTGCTCGTTGTGGTGGACCAACTGGACCATGGGACGGAAAAGTATATCAGCGAATGCGCTTGGGAGGCCGGTTTCCCTGACGACATCGTTATTATGCCGGTCGCTATCACATTAGACAATCTGAAAAATTCCCCCCTTCGTGAATCGGCGTTTATCCGCACGGTTTATCGCGAGGGAGTTTTCGTATGAGCGATGAAAAGGACACATTGATACAGTACCGCCTTTCGCAAGCGAGGGACTCACTCAAAGAGGCGGATGTTCTCCGGCGCGAAGGGATGAGCAAGCGGTCGGTGATGAACAGGCTGTATTATGCCATGTTTTATGCTCTTCTTGCTCTCTTTCAAGACAAGCAGCTTGGTTCATCCAAGCACAGCGGTGCAATTTCTCTCTTTGACAGGGAATTTATAAAAACAGGAATTTTTGAGAAGGAATTTTCAAAGGTCCTGCATCGAACCTTTGAACTTCGTCAGAAAGCCGATTACATGGAACAGACGGAAGTCTCAAAACAGGATGTCGATGAGATCCGTCCACAGGTGTTAGATTTCGTAAATAGAATTGCGTCGTATCTGCGAAAAGCATAGCAGCGAAGTTCTTCCTATCCTTCTCTCCGCTAAAAACTTAACACAAACTTCACACTCCTGTCATACGGTGGTAACACTCCCCCTGTAGTATCCCCTCAATGCTCCTCTGTGACTTCCATATTCACACCACGTTTTCCGACGGTTCGCTGGAGATGGGGAAAACGATCGATCTTTTCGGTCAGGCCGGTTTCGATGCGATCGCGATCACGGACCATGTCGTGAACGGCGACAACGTGATGGGCAAGTTCGCCCGCCGGTTCAATCTCTCGATCCGGGGCGACAACTTCGATGAGTACCTCGACACGCTCAGGCA
This sequence comes from Nitrospirota bacterium, assembly GCA_043731355.1. Taxonomy (GTDB): domain Bacteria; phylum Nitrospirota; class UBA9217; order UBA9217; family UBA9217; genus GWC2-56-14. The sequence goes on along the minus strand of JAYTJE010000192.1, from coordinate 6,911 downwards.
GGAGGCGGCACGGGCCTGGGGAAAATACGGCATGCTGGTGGTCCCCGGAGTCGAAATCAGCAAGAATTATATATCGAAAGACGAGTCAGCCCATCTGCTTATCCTGGACATCAAGGAATTCATTCCCGCCTGCATGAACTTCGACGAAATCTTTCTCGAAGCAAAGCGACAGGACACCCTGACTGTAGCCTGTCATCCTCACGATACGCCGGATATGGCGAACAAAGATACGCTCTATCTCTGGAATAACCGGGACAAATACGCCAAATACATCGATGCCTGGGAGATCGCGAACCGGGACGATGTGTTCAACGTGATCAGCCTGAAGAAGTACCCCTATATTGCCAACAGCGATTTCCATAAGGCGCGCCACCTGTACTCCTGGAAAACGCTGTTGAACTGCGAAAAGAACATCGATTCGGTCAAGAACTGCATCAGGCACAACAAGGGCGTGGCGATCACGCTCTTCAGGCATTGAGCGATGATGGACCATTTGACAAAAAAGCATTACCATAACGGAGGAGCCACATGAGCATATTTATGATATGTGCTGCGGTCTCAATGACAGGGATCATTCTCTACCTGCTCCAGGTCGGAGCAACCTATTCCCTTTTGAGAAAAAAACCGAGACCAGACGTTTGGACAAGAGGGTCCGCAATGGACCATTCCCCGCCGGTATCGATCTTAAAACCCCTCAAGGGACTGGACGACAACCTTTTCGACAACCTCGAAAGCTTCTGCACGCAAGACTATCCCGAATACGAAATTCTCTTTTGCCTCCAGGACTATAACGACCCGGCCTATAAGGTAGCAAAAAAAGTCCAGGACAAATACCCCGGCCGGAACATCTCCTTGGTTGTCGAGAAATGCCATGCGGGACTGAACCCGAAAGTAAACAACCTCATCCCCGCCTATCGAAAAGCCCGTTATTCTTACATACTCATCAGCGACAGCAATGTGATGGTGGATAATAACTACTTGCAGGAGCTCGTGCGGCATACGGCGGACCCCGCCGTCGGGCTCGTCAGCAGCGTGATCAGGGGAGTGGGTGGGAGAAGCCTGGGAGCGCAGTTCGAGAACCTTCATCTGAACTCGTTCATCATCGGCAGCGTCAGTTTCCTCGACCGGGTCATGGGAATGCCCTGCGTCATCGGGAAGTCGATGCTTATGAAAAAGACCGCCCTTGAGGCGCTGGGAGGCCTGGTCGCGTTCAAGGACATCCTGGCAGAGGATTTCATCATCGGCAGGGAAATGGACAAGAGCGGAAAGAAGGTCGTGCTGTCGAACCACCTGATCAGCAACGTCAATGAGTACTGGGACATCAAACGATTTATGAACCGACACACGCGCTGGGGCAAACTTCGGTGGAAGATCGGCGGGGCGAAATATATATCCGAGCTGCTCGTCAACCCCGTCTTTATAGCGGCGTTACCCATCCTGCTCACCGGCGTCTCCCGCGTAACGCTTTCCTTTGTTGTTTTCATTGCTTTGGTAAAAGTTCTCGGCGATCTCATGCTCGGGAAAACTATTGAATCTACAGCAGCACCGACTTATGTATACAAACAATCGCCATTCACCTATTTTCTTGTCCCTGTGAAGGACATTATCATCGGTTTGTTGTGGTTCGTACCGCTTCTGAGCTCTACGGTTGTGTGGCGGGGGAACCGGTATGTGATTGGACAGGATTCCCGGTTGTCGCCCTGCCCCGAGAAGGGCGTCTGGTCCTGGGGCTATCGTATCACGGACAGCATTCGGGCGCGCGTGGCTTAGCATGAACGAACTCAAAAAACCTTTGACACGGATAAGATCCGACAAAGGTTATGATTACAGCGGATACGGCAATCTGCGCTGGTTCAGGATTGGACCTGCCTTATACCTTCCCCGCATATCCGGCTTTAACCAACATTTAACAAAGGCTTCATACTCCTGTAACAGAAGGTGAGTATAGTATGTATCGCAACAGCTTGCAGGGTCGGGGCATAGGCTTTATGAAAAAACAAATTCTTATTGTAGATGACGAAAACGACTGTGCCGAGCTTCTCCGCTATCATCTTCAAAAGGAGAACTATGAGCCGGTCATCGCGAGGAATGGGAAAGAAGCCATAGAAGCGGCGCAGCGCCGGACGCCGGATGCGGTCCTTTTGGATATCATGATGCCCGAGCTCAATGGATGGGAGGTCTGCCGCCTCTTGCGTGAGAGCGCAAAAGGAATATCGCCGCCGATCATCATGCTTACCGCGCTGGCAGGCGAGGATGAGCGCGTCAAGGGCCTCAGCCTGGGCGCCGATGATTACCTTGCAAAGCCCTATTCCATGAAAGAGCTGCTCGTGAAGCTCCACAAACACCTTGACCGACATCAAATGATCACCCGCCTCCAGCACCGCGAGCAGGAGCAGGACACCGCCGCGCGGTATATGATCCATGAGCTCCAGAACTCGCTCACCGCGATCGGCGGTTTTTCTTCCCTCGCTTTGCGGAAGGACGACACGAATAGGTTTATGAAGACCATTAACCTGGCAGCCACTCATGCAGAAAGCCTCCTGAATGATGTCTCGCTCCTCTCCCGGCTTGAGAACGGGAAAGAACTTCTGCCGGTGGGGCCGGTCCCTCTGGACCTGCTCGTTCAAGACGCGCTCGATTTTCTCCAGGATACCGCGAAAAGAGCGGATGTCACGCTGATCGCTGACAACGGCACAGTCCCGCTGGTGCATGGGAACAAGACGGCTATCAGGCAGATCATGATCAATCTCCTGTCAAACGCAATTAAATACAACCGCACGGGTGGAACGGTCCTGGTCAGGATAGACAGCACGGAAGATCAGGTGAGTATTTCCGTACGCGATGAAGGGGACGGCATAGCGCAACCCGAGATGGACCGTATCTTCGAAAAGTTCTATCGGGCCGCCGGAAGCGAGCGGGTAAAAGGTGCGGGGCTTGGATTATATATTGTAAAACACCTTGCGGAAGCAATGGGAGGCAGGGTCGCGGTCGTGAGTCGGCCGGGCGCCGGGAGCACCTTTACCGTGTCCTTTATCAAATCAGTGACTGCTGAACGCTACTCGGGGCAGGGCGTTGCATGATCCAGAAACGATATTCAAACAACGAAAGTGAGGCATCCCTATGCAGACGACAACAACGCTGAATAACGTTCTTCCCGTCGGAGAACTCATCATTTCGAACGAGCTGACAACGCCGCAGACCACGGTGAACAAGGTGGCGGAGCGGTTCTTCAGTACGACCGACCTGGACGCAATGGCGGTGGTCGAGGGAAGCGAGCCAATCGGTCTGGTTACGCGAACGAAGCTGCTCTTTACGTTGTTCCGCAGGTTCGGCTTCGAGCTCTACGGCAAACACCCGATCATCGCCATAGCCGACACCGCCCCGCTCATTGTGCCCGAGAACGAGCGGCTCGACGTGGTCATTGACAAGGCCCTGGAGCGGACGCCGCAGGACATCTATGACGAGATCATCGTAACCACTCCGGTGGGCGCTTACAAAGGCCTCCTGTCGGTCAAGCAACTCGTGATCCAGCAGAGCAACGCCCTGGCAAACAGCGTGCTGCAGAAAGAAGTGGCCAGTGCGCGGGCGCAGGAGCTGGAGAAGATCAATCTCGTGAAATCGCAGTTCCTGGCGAACGTTACCCATGAACTGCGGTCGCCGGTGAACGCCATCATCGGACTTGCCGAACTGCTGCGCATGTCGGCGGACAAGGGTTCCATCGAGCAGATCAAGGAACGCCTCTCCTTTATGATCTCGAGCGCGACCAACCTCCGGACCGTCATTACCAATATTCTCGACCTGTCGAAGATAGAAGCAGGCAAGATGGAAGTGGCGCGACAGGATATCGATGTCGTGTCGCTCATTACCGAGATCGCCGAGACGACCCGTATCCTCATCGGGAAGAAACCGGTGGTCGTGGAGGTGAGGGCGCCCGGCATTGCCCTGATGCTGAACACGGACCCCATCAAGCTCAGACAAGTCCTCATGAACCTGGTGAGCAATGCGGCAAAATTCACCGAAGCCGGCATGATCGAGATATCGCTTTCCATCCTGGGAAGCAATATGGTGATCGCCATAGAAGACACGGGCCTCGGCATCAAAGAAGAGGACCTCCATAAGCTCTTTACCGCGTTCGGCCAGATCGAGGATGCCAAAACAAAGAAGCATGAAGGCACGGGGCTGGGCCTGACGATCAGCAAGAACCTGGTGGAGCTTATCGGCGGGACGATCTCGATCTCAAGCACCTATGGAAAAGGCACGACCTTTGTGGTGTCGCTGCCGTTAAAAATCATGGAACGAAAAGGAGGATTTTACAATGCAGAATAAGAAGAAAGTGCTGGTGATCGATGACGACGAAATGCATCTCTACACCACGAAGGAGCTCCTGCGGAACGACCGGATCGAGGTGAGCACCCACAAAAACTGGCTCGGCGCGACGAATCGCGTAAGAGATTTCCATCCCGATCTGGTGCTGCTCGACGTCAATATGCCGGGGCTCTCCGGCGACAAGCTCTCGGCAATTATTAAGCCCTATTGCGATGCCTGCCATACTCCCATCTTTTTTTATTCGTCCAATGACGAAGATAGTTTGCGAGAGCTGGTCAGGACCTACGGCGTCCGGGGATATATCTGCAAAGGCAATATAGCCGAGCTGCGAAGCAAGGTCAATCAGCAGCTCAAGTTGCAGGCGTAGAAGTTCCGCGGAGATGTTTCAGGTAACAATTTTGTAAAAAAGGAGGTGGAACAGGGGCGAATATTTAACAAAAGCTTAATAAACTTGTAACACTATTGTAACAATTCTCAGGTATACTATAAAAACTAAAAACATGACAAGGAGAAAAAACATGAAGCGAATTTTGACAGTTGCATTACTGGTGATCGGAATAGTGTCCGCCAGCCAGGCACAGGCGGAAGAGATGCTGAACGGAGCGGGCGCCACGTTCCCCTATCCCGTATACTCGGCATGGGCAAATGAATACAACAAGATCACGGGCATGAAGCTGAACTACCAGTCCATCGGTTCGGGCGGCGGCATCAAGCAGATCATTGAGCGGACCGTCGACTTCGGCGCGTCCGACAAGCCGCTCAAGCCGGAAGAACTTGCCAAGGATAACCTGATCCAGTTCCCGGCTGTCATCGGCGGGGTTGTGCCGGTGGTGAACATTGCAGGCATCAAGGCCGGAGAATTGAAGCTTGACCCCGACACTATGTGCAAGATCTACATGGGAGAGGTAAAGACCTGGAGCGATCCGAAGATCAAGGGAATGAACCCCAAACTGCACCTCCCGGACAATGCTATCACGGTGGTCCATCGCTCCGATGGTTCCGGTACGACAGCCATCTTTACGGATTATTTGAGCGATGTTTGTCCTGCCTGGAAGGAAAAGGTCGGCGCCGGCACTTCCGTAAGCTGGCCGGCAGGGATCGGCGGGAAGGGAAACGAAGGCGTGGCCAATTATGTGCAGCAGCAGGCGAACTCCATCGGCTACGTGGAATTCGCCTATGCCAAACAGAACAACCTCACCCACACGGTCCTGAAGAACCATGCCGGTACGTTCGTGGAGCCGAGCTTCGCAAGCTTTGAGGACGCGGCCGCAACAGCCAACTTCGATCCGAAGAAGGATTTCTATCTTTGGTTGAACGATGCGCCGGGCAAGAAGTCCTGGCCCATCGCAGGCGCCACGTTTATCCTGCTCGGGAAAGAAAAGAAGGAATCCAACATTAAGGTCGTCAAGTTCTTCGACTGGGCCTTCAAGAACGGCGATGCGAAGGCAAAGGAATTAGTGTACGTACCGCTCCCGAAATCACTGAAGGCAAAAGTGCAGGGTTACTGGAAGGCGAACGGCATTCAGTAAACGTTCGTTCGAATACAAAACAGATTGAAATATGCGGGTCAGGTAGGTATACTGTGATACCTGACCCGCATATGTTTTTTATGAATCGTTCGATGACGCTGAAAGGTCCTTGCTTTGGCCATCTCTCCGAAAAAGAACATCCCAGAGCTGCTCTTTTACTCCCTCACCGCGGTTGCGTCTTTTTCCGTCATTATTTTTATTATCGGCATCATCGCGGTGCTTTTGAAGGAGTCCTCGCTCGCCAGAGGGAAGTTCGGGGTGGCCGGCTTTCTGATCTCAACGGCATGGAACCCGGTGACCGGTATGTTCGGCGCGGCAACCGCCATGTACGGCACGTTCCTCACGACCGGCCTCGCCCTGCTCTTCGCCATTCCTACCGCTATCGGCATTGCGATCTTCGTTACGGAGATCGCGCCTAATTTTTTGAAAGCCCCCATCGGCGTCGCCATCGAGCTGCTGGCCGCCATCCCGAGCATCATCTACGGGATGTGGGGCCTGTTCACCCTCGCGCCCATCATGGCGAAGTATGTCGAACCCGCGCTTCAGAATACCCTCGGAACGCTTCCCCTCGTCGGCATCCTGTTCAAGGGCACACCCATGGGCATCGACCTGCTGACGGCAAGCGTCATCCTCGCCATCATGATCATTCCCTTCACGGCGAGCATCGCGCGCGACTCTTTCAATCTTACTCCCTCGGTGGTCAAGGAATCGGCCTATGCCATCGGCGCGACGAAGTGGGAAGTGGTCAAGAATGTCGTGCTCCCGTACTCAAAATTAGGCGTGTTCGGCGGTGTTGCCCTGTCCCTTGGCCGTGCGCTGGGCGAGACCATGGCGGTCGCTTTCGTGCTCGGGAACAATCATAAGATCGCTACATCGCTTCTGGACGCGGCATCCACCATTACGGTAAGCCTGGCCAATGAATTCACTGAAGCGGACAGCGACCTCTATCTTTCATCGCTCTACTATCTCGCACTTGTGCTGTTCGTGATGAGCTTTATCATTCTGGCGATAGCCAAGTTCTTTTTATTAAAAGCAGAAAGAAAGTATTCCAGATAA
>JAYTJE010000191.1:0-4264 GCA_043731355.1 Nitrospirota bacterium | reverse complement strand
CACGAAATTCGTGATTGAAAGATTAGATTTTAAGATAAACAATGCATTGGGCAAAGCTGCGTGACTGGATAAGATGGAGAAGACCGCACTCTCAAGTGAGGTGTTAATGATGAAAAGGTCAATATTTTTCCTGCTTGCGGTTTTTATATGCCTCGGCGGATGTGCACATAAAACTCAAGATATGTTAAATTCACGTTTAAATAAAATGTCTTACGAAGAGGCACTTCAAAAATTTGGCCCCCCTTCGCAATGCGCAGATGCGGGATCTACAAAAGTATGTAACTGGATTTATGGCGAAGGAGGAGGTACGGTATTTATGCCATTGGGTGATTCCGTCGTGGCGCTTCCTAGACGGAGACCTTCTGCCCGTCTCACTTTTATCAATGATGTGCTTAAATCTTGGCGATTGTCTGGACGCTGGGAGTAATTTTATTTTTAAAAAATAATGCATGACAACAGTATGAAAAATCGCTCAGGAGCCGGGTAGGTCGGGTAGAACGTTTTTTGCGAAACCCGACGCTTAAATGATGGAATAATAGAAGAGGTAATGAAGACCATCGGAAAATGTCGGGTTTCGCTTCGCTGTACCCGACCTACTTTTTGATAATCCTAGCGGGTACTTGACTTATCATTATGGATAGTATAGTATCCACTCATGATATCGCAGAACGTCCTTGAACTTATCTTCGGCAGTCCCGCAAAAATCCGTATCCTGCGGGTCCTCTCCGTTTCTCCGCAACCGCTGAGCGGCAGGCAGGTCGGGGAGCTTTCCCGACTCAGCCACCGGGGCGCGATCCAGGCTTTGGAATCCCTGGTCGAACTCGGCGCGGTGCGGCAGCGCAAGGTCGGTGCGGCCTATCAGTATTCTCTTTCCCGTGGCAATCTGGCGGTTGAAACGATCATAGCCCCCTCCCTCAAAGCCGAAGCATCAATGCTCGACGACTTGAAAAGGAACATCACCTCGCAATTCAGAGGTAAAACCGTCAGCCTCACGCTCTACGGCAGTCTTGCCATGGGGACGGGAAAAAGAAGGAGCGATATCGACGTTCTGGCGGTTTCGAGAGATGAACAGAGGAAAAAGGAACTGGAAGACAAAGCTGCCGCCAGTATCTCATCCTATCGGGAGCGCTACAATGCCATCCTGTCCCTGCACTGCTATACGCTTCTTGAGCTGAGAAGCAAGAAGAACCTGCCGTTGCTCAAGTCCGTTATTCAGGAAGGCGTGGTGCTTTCCGGTAAACCATTACGCGAGTTGATGGCATGACGAAGAAGCGGAAGACAAGGGCCGTTGACAAGAGCGAGTTTCGTGATTTCCTTGACAAGGCCAGGATTTCGCCTCCATAATGGACCTTTCGCTTGAGGCGGGCAAATGAAACTCCGCCGGGCTTCAGGCTGTCCATGCCGTGATATCAGCCAGCGATGCGGTGATTGTGTATTACGGCGGCGTGAGGAGCATCGGACTCAATCATCGGGAGGTTGTCGGGCTGCTTCACGATATTATCGGCGAGGCGGCGGCAATGGCGGGCAGGCATGTCTCACGTGTTATAGCTAAAAAGAATCTCATTGAGTATGAGCGACGGTCCATCACACAGAACGATGCCGTAGAAATGGTTGACCACGCCAAGCGGTACCTTGAATGGGTCTCCGGGATTCTGCCGCAAGAGTAAGCAGCTGCAAAGTCATGCGTTTGGGGTCACTTCTCGATGCTTGACAATTAGTAGTAGTTTGGGGAGAGAGCTGTCAAAGGTCGAGAAGTGACCCCAGCTCCGAATTGCAGCCGTACTTCAGAAGGGAGCCAGATACCTTATGCCGCTCAAAATAATATGTTCTCTTCTTCTCATGGGAGTCCTTCTTTCCGGCCTTTCCGGGTGCGCCATCTTGAACGACCCTGAGCGCAAAGCCCGCAAAGAGGCAATGAACGCTTCGCTTCGCGAATCCAATTACCAACTTGCCGCTTTCAAGACCATCGGTGTTCTCTCCCCGGACATAAACCTGTTCGAATATTCAACCGGCATCCATGAACTGATGGATGACTGGAGCGTTCAGTCGACCAGGATATTTGCGGACACGCTCAACCGGGAACTGCCGAAGGAAGGGCTTGTGATCAAGACGATCGAGCTGAACGCCGATTCCGCGGCCAGGATGCGGCCCCTGTACTTCCTCTATCGGGCGATATCGGACGGCCTCGGCTGGAACACGGAGTACCGGAAAGCCGTCTGCCCCGATATCCAGACCTGTCCCGACTATTCGCTCGGAAAAGTGAGCGATATCCTGGATGCCCACCACGTGGATGCCCTGCTGTTCGTCCTGTCTTACAACGAGATCGAGACCCCCGAACGGGCGAGCGCGCGGAGCGCGAGCAAGGCTAAGGCGGCCTTTATCGGGGCACTCGCGGGTGTCAGCGTAAAGGTGCTCCGACCCCCCGGCACGTATGTGAGCATGGCACTTGTCGACCATACCGGAACCGTTGTGTGGTATGTGGGCAGGTCCGCGGACAAAGGATATGATCTGCGGGATCCTGCCCGCGTGGAGGCAATGACAAAGGAGGTCCTGGTCAGATTGTGGGCAAAGGAGAAACGATGAGGCGCGCTTTCCCGGCGTTCGCGCTGATCCTGCTTGCAGCAGGCTGCGCAAACCCGAGTTTCATCCCTGTTGAGGTCAAGGACATCAACCTCGACAGCGAGCGAAACCTGATGCACCGCGCCGAGGAAGAGATCGAGGTGCTGGACGCCGGCGGACAGGTATATAAAGACAGGCTGCTCGAAGAGTATGTGAACCGCGTTGCAGCGAAGCTTGTGAATAGTGGGGACCGCAAGCGGATCAGTGTCAAGGTCCTGCGCGACCCCTGGCTTGAGGCGGTCGCCTACCCGACGGGAAGGATCTACGTGTACACGGGGATGCTCGCGGCCATGAACAACGAGGCGCAGCTTGCGTTGATCCTCGGGCACGAGATCACCCACGTGGTCGAACGCCACGCGGCCCGGGAATTTACGAGCCGCAAGAAAAAGAGCGCGGAAGAGGCAGGTTCCCTTCGCAGGGTCCTGACCTCGGCAAGCTTTTATTCGCGCAGCATGGAAGCCGCCGCGGATGCGGGAGGCATACGGCTGATGGCCGCGGCGGGATACGATCCGCGTGAAGCAGCGCGGATGCTCGAACACCTCAAACGCCAGGTAGTGGAAGAGAAGATCAAGGAACGGCATGCATACAGCAGTCATCCCGCGGTCCAGGAACGGATACAGAACGCAACGGATCTCGTGAGAAAAAACTATCCGAACGCGGACGGCGCCGTTTCCGAAGACGCGTATACGCGCGTCACAACGCGCGTACTTCTCGACAACGCCGAACTGGACCTGAAGCGGGGCAACTACGGGTCCGCTGAACGGGCGCTGGAAAAATACGCGGCCCGGAGACCGGCCGATCCGAAAGCATTTTACCTTCTGGGAGAAGTGTACCGGGAAGGCCACAAGGACGGGGAAGAAAAAGCGCGTTCCTACTACCGTAAAGCGATGACCGTCTCCCGGGACGAAGCTGATCCCTACCGGGGCCTTGGGCTGCTGGAATGCAGACAGGGGCATGCGCTGGAAGCCAGGGAAAATCTGATCCGGTATTTGAAACTGCGGCCGGATGCCGACGACCGCGAGCATATCAGCCAGTATATGAATTCCTGTAAGTAAAGATGGCTCCCGCCCGGGCGAGAGGACAACCGTATGATGAGAACAATCAGTTTTATCCTTTTTCTGCTCGTGGTCACTGCCTTGGCGGTGAATGCCGGAGAAACTCCCGAAGAGAAGCAGGTCCGGAAAGGGCGCTTTTCATTCGTATTGCCGAAGAAGTGGCATGCCCCATGGGGGAAGCAGGAGCAGACCAGGAGAGGGGAATCAGCGATCCTGATCACCAAGGACGGGCTCATGCTCGACCGGATCGAACTCCGATCGCGTCCGATCAGCGCTTCCTTTGAGTATACAAAGCGGGTGCTGCAACCGGGAATGCAGCCCTTCGAGACGGCCGCCGTCGTCGTCGACGACCTGCTGTTGAACAGGACGATGAAAAACCTCGTGATCCATGAGAATAAGCCGGCTACGCCATGCGGAAAGCCGGGGTTCCGGATAGTCTTTTCCTATACCGACAACGGCACCCTGCATTACAAGTCTGTCTATTATGGCTTTTGTTGTTTTCCGAATTAATCCGGTCTAATCTTCCTGATTAAAGCAACCCTTTCACATTCGTCTGGCCTCTTTGAAGCAAAAGAACCGGAGGGATCGCC
>JAYTJE010000190.1:0-34561 GCA_043731355.1 Nitrospirota bacterium | reverse complement strand
ATCATTGCCCTGGAAAAGAACGTGCTGCGCGGCATGGATTCCATCCACCTTGGCAGCGCGTTTGCCCTTAACGTGGATGTATTCGTGTCGGCAGACGCCAGGCAGTGTGCTGCCGCTGCGCAAGCCGGGTTGCGGGTCGTCCAGGTGTAAATTCACCCGAAGAATTTATCATGCCCGCGTTCAAAAGCAGTCCAGGCCAGTTGCAGTGTGCCCATCCTCTTCACCTCGACTGAGATCAGCAACAAACTCCTGGTGGACGGCGGCATTTCGAGCCAAATCCCGGTCAGTGCCGCCCGGGAAAACCTCGGAATGAAACGCGTGATCTCAGTGAATGTGAATTACAAGGCCATGGAATCAAACGGCTACGACAATATAATATCCATCGCAACACACCTGTCCGCGCTCTGGGCATCGAGGAACGCCCGTGAAGAGGAAAAGCTGGCGGACGTGGCCATACACGTGAACGCCAAGGGGATCCCGATCTACGATATTTCCAAGGCGAAAGAGCTGCTGAAACGAGGGAAGAAGGCGGCTGAAGAGAAGCTGGAGGAGATGAGAGCGTTGATATGAAATGAATTAAAACCAGATGGGAATAACAATCGCTTCTTCCTGAAGTCGTTAACGTTGCACTTCATCGAAATCGTTTATGTTATATTCTGTACACTTTGGAATACCCATAAATTACCCCATCGGTTTCGTTGACATCGATATAGATCCGGCATATAGTCGTGCATACTAATTCGAACTTTTTGGCACGTTCATTGCTAAACTGGTAAAGAACGGAAATCCGTGCTTTACTATCCCCCATAGTAAAGACCTAAAAACAAGGGGGATAGTCAATACCTTGTTAATCCCGAAGAAGGGTGAAGGAGTCTGTAAAATATGCTAGCACACCTTTCAATGTCCGAGGTAAAAGACCACTACGGCAAGAGAGAAGTCACCCACAAAAGATTAATTACTCTGTTTACACAAAGAAATGTTGACGAATATGCGCGTTTGGCCGTTGGTCTTACTGATGCCGCGGGAAACTATAGCGCTCATGAGCATAACCTCGGTCCGCGGATTCTTAGTGAAAATACAGTAAAAAGCATATTTGATCTGGCTGAGGAATTGTTTGCATGCAAGTCCGTCAATCATATTCCGAACATTGTATATAAACATAGGTTGCCTTATTTAAAAATCAGTGTTGGATCAGAAATGGCGCTAATGCTGCGACCTAATGATTTCTGGGTTGGTAACGTTAGAACAATTTGGTCGCAATTGTTGATCAAGCATAACCTCAATTACAGAAGAGCGAATGAAGAGCTATCGCTTTATAAGGACAGTGAGCGTTCTTCTGAAATGGACTATCAAATTTGGCGCGACATTTATTTGTCGTTGGGTGACAGTCTGGCTTACTTGGCAGAGATAGGCAACAAAAAAACAAACGAGGATGGTGTCGAACCGGGAAGGCTTAAGTACTTGTGGGCCGACGCTATTGCCAATGCGCTATTCGACAAAAAGGATTAACTCTTAATCGTATCAGGAGGTCTTTATGATTTTAACGGACATAAGACAACGAGAAAAGAAAGCACGGGATCTTATCGTAAAAGCCCTACAAGATTTTGAAGGAGCTCCTCTGAAAATCCCGACTTTCACGAATGATCGTATTCCGGATGATCTCTATGACAAAGAATTAACATCTGAAGGTATTGATGCCGGAGTTCTCGCGTTGCGTTTAGTAAATAACATGTCGGGCGCTTCTGCTCCTGGTATAGATCTATACGATTTGCTACACAAATATCTTTTCAATAAAAACATCAGAAGTAAAGTCAATGACATTATCAAGCCAAAATACGACTGATTTTAACCTGCGCGTCCACATCGACTCGCCAAAAGCGGCGAGTGACGCGCGTGTTAGTTTTTCCGCCACACGCTCCAGACGGACAAGGCCGCTAAGCAGCAATAATATCATAAGGAGACTTCTCGATGAAAAAACTCATATGCATATCAGTGATTTGTTTGTCATTGCTTTCAGGGTGTGCGCTGCACAGGAAATTATTTTATTCACAAGCCGAAATGAACGAATACAACGCAAAGGAACAGGCGAAGAAGGAGTCTAATAGAAGGAATAATTTTACAAATGTAGCAAGAATTGGCGTCCAATTACGAGATCGAAATGGCGAAATATACGTTTCAGAAATCGTGCCGGATAAACCAGCTTATAGTGCAGGTATTAAGCCAGGCGATACAATTGTAACACTCGATGGGAGAAAAATATTACGTATTGCAGAATTCAGAGGGCATTTAAATAATAAAGTTATCGGTGAGCGCGTTTTGATTTCAGTACGGAGGAATGGTCAAATTCTTTCATTTGACATAGATCCAACATTTACCAAAGTTCCCCCAACTCTTATTAAATTGGATTCGCTTCTCGTCGAAAATAAAAAAATAACTATTGCGATTATTGTTAGTGATGTTAAAAACGCTACTCTCGATAAATCGTCTGGCACATATGATGCGTGGGTAGATTCAATACGATCAGGCATGCAGTCAAATATTGAAAGTAATTTGTTAAATGCCTTTGGCAATGATAAATCATTTTCTATAGTTGATCGCAATAGGCTAAAGCAAATACTCGATGAATATCGCCTATCGCAAGTTGGGCTAATTTCTGATAAGTTGCGTGTCCAAATCGGCGAAATGACAGGAGCCACGCACTTATTAGATGCAACTTTGTCACGTTTTTCGCATGATCGTGGATATGAAGATGTCGAAAGTAAAAGATTGATTGATATAGAAACAGGAAATGTATTAGCTGTTGACACTGAAAATAGGGAAAAATAATACAGCTATGTCGAGCGTATAAAGTCGCTCGTAGGTCAGCCGCGCGTTGATCACTGAACGTAGAGATGAACTATCGTTTAGATGGCTATCAAAGATCTCAACCACGCCGTCGAGAGGGTCGCTAAAATCGCGCCCCTCACGGCGGCGTTGTCTGGAAATAAATAGATTCCTTACTTTCAAATAATATTTATGAGGTGCAATTATGTTCTCGTATCAACGCCCACCGATTGACTGGGACGAAGTCGGCAACAAACTTAAAGACAAAGGTGCTCTTAAACCATGCCCGCGATGTGGACAATCAAAATTTCACTATGCCGGGACATCTGATATTCCTCTCGACACTCCAACAACAAATACTTATAGGTCGGCTGTGCCCCAAGCGTTGCCCAGACCATCATCTATCCCGACGATTATCATTAGCTGCGATAATTGCGGCTATCTTATGCAGCATTCAATCGGCATATTACTTTCTGAACGTAATTTATTGGAGAAAATATAATGACCGACAATGCGATTCCAGAACTACCTAAAGTACCAACGAAAGATGATTTAAAAAAACTTAAAATTGAATCTGGCTATGCCGGACAAATATTTGGATCACGATCAATTCCGTCAGTAAATATAGCCGCAATATTTATTCTGATTCTTCTGGTATCAGGCATATCATTTACAGTTTTTAATAGTTTGATTCCTCCTAAAGAATATTGGAGTATTATTTCTCCTTTAATGACCCTTGCATTGGGTTACATCTTTGGGAAGAGAGAAGATACATAGAACATCTGTGCCCCCAATGTATGCCAAACACGAGCTGGAAAAAACGGCCTATATACCCTACTACCATGCCGCACCCTGGACAACAATATGTAGGATACTTTAATGGACTATTCAATGCCTACCTCCCAACCTGCGGGTCGTGTCCGTCCGGGCGTTGAACCCGCCCGGCGGCTCACCCGCGCGTTCATGAGTAAGTTACAAGCCGCATTCATTAATAGTTGCGTCAGATTAAACTTACACAGTTGTACTTAACACCTCACTATTAATCAAAAGCCCCCAGACCGCTGAATCGTCTGAGGGCTTTTTTGATCTACCATGCGCCTTGCATGAATTAATGTTTGAATACCCTCTGCCCGGTGAAGACCATCGTCACTTTGGGATTAGCCTCATTGCAGGCCGTAATTGCGTCGAAATCCCTGTCCGAGCCGCCGGGCTGCACTATCGCGGTGATCCCCTCCTTGAGCCCCGCATCCACGCCGTCGCGGAACGGGAAAAACGCATCCGAGACCATGGTGGCGCCAATGAGGCCGCCCTTGTTCTTCTTAGTCTGTTCGTCGAGCTCTTTGAGCGCGCCCTTATCACGCTGCCCCTGCCGCGCTTCAAGTTCATAGGTCGCATAGGGTATGCCGAATTTTTTGAAGCAGAGCCCGTCGGCATACTTCGTATAGGCTTTGTAAATGGCGATCTCGGCAACGCCGACGCGGTCCTGTTCTCCGGTGCCGATGCCGACAGTGACGCCATCCTTCACATAGATGACGGAATTGGACGTGATCCCCTGCTCCACGTTCCAGCCGAAAAGCATATCGTCGTATTCCTTGTCCGTGGGCTTTCGTTCGATCTTGTATTCAGTCCCTTTATAGGTGGTCTTCGCTTCCTGAAAATCCGCTTTTGTCCGGATGGCATTCTTCTGGGACTGCTGCACGATCAGGCCGCCGTCGGTCAAGGCTTTGAATTCCACGAAACTCATGTCCCGGTACTTTGCCAGATCAGCGATCTTTTCAAGCTTGATGATCCGGAGGTTCTTGCGCTTTGCCAGGATGGCGACCGCGCCTTCTTCGAAATCCGGGGCAGCGACCACTTCGAGGTAGTTGGAGTTCGCGAGCTCCGCGGTCTGCCTGTCCATGGCCCGGTTGACCACGAGACATCCGCCGAAAGCGGCGATGCGATCAGCCATGTTCGCGCGGTCATAAGCATCGAACACGGTCTTTCCATAGGCCACGCCGCAGGGATTGTTGTGTTTCATGATCATGGCGGCAGGACGGTCCATCAGATATTTCATGATATTGAGCGCATTGTCCAGGTCCGTAAAGTTCGTCTTTCCCGGGTGTTTTCCCGCCTGCAGCATCTGCTCCTCGCTCATGGAGCTCACCAAACCGTTCCCCGGCCCGATGAACTTGGTCCCGGCGAGCGCAAGGTTCCCGCGCACGAGCTGGTACATGGCGGCCTGCTGGTCCGGGTTATCGCCGTAGCGAAGCCCCTTTTCGATCATTTCTCCGTTGTCCTCGAGCTTCCATGAGCGCTTCTTGTACACCAGCTTTTGATCGCCGAAGCTGATGGTCATTTCGGGCGGGAAATTATCCGCCATGATGGTCTTGTACATCTTTTTGAGATCGGACATGAGAACCTCCTGAGGAATTGATGGTAATGCTTAAACCTTATCCATGGTCTTTTGACCGAACAACCCTGCCGGTCTGAGGATAAGTGTTATGATCAGCACGAGAAAAGCAAAGGCATCTTTATAAGCACTCGAAATGTAGCTTGCACCGAAGTTCTCGATCAACCCGAGCATGAATCCGCCGACCATGGCGCCGGGAATGCTCCCGATCCCACCGAGCACAGCAGCGGTGAACGCCTTGAGTCCGGCGGTATAGCCCATGAAGAAATGCACCACGCCGTAATAAAGCGTGACCATGACCCCTGCCACTGCCGCCAGGGACGACCCGATCATGAAGGTAATGGAAATGACCTGGTTTACATTAATGCCTACCAGACCTGCCATCACCCGGTCCTGGGACGTGGCGCGCATGGCCTTGCCGAGCCGGGTCTTTGCAACAAATAACTGGAGTGCGACCATGATCAGGATGGACGCCGTCAGAATGAAGATCTGCACGGGAGAGACATTCGCGCCAAAAAGGTCAAACCCTTCGGTGGGAAGCATAGGGGGCATGTTCTTGTACTCTTTACCCTGTGCGAGCATCACGAAGTTCTGGAGAATGATCGACATGCCCACGGCACTGATCAGGGGGGTGAGCTTGCCCGCATGGCGGAGCGGCCGGTAGGCAACGCGTTCAATGACCGCGCCGTAAGCCGCGCAGAAGATCATGGAAACCAGGACCGTGACCAGAAGGGACAGCGACAAGCTGTATGCCGTAAATCCAAGATAGGTAAGCGCGCCAAGGACAATGATGCCCAGGTATGCCCCCAGCATGTACACTTCGCCATGGGCGAAGTTGATGAGCTGGAGGATGCCATACACCATGGTATACCCGAGCGCGATGAGCGCATACACCGCTCCCAGGGCAAGTCCGTTTATGAGTTGTTGAGTGAACATAGATTCAAAATTAGAAACATGAAGTTAGGAAGTTAAGAAGGTAGGATGGTAAGATTAATGATTCGATAGTCCTTTCCTTCTTTCCTTCTTTCCTTCTTACCCTCTTACCTTCTGGTTTATTTCATTTCAACGAATTTCCCGCCGGTTACCTTCCACACAACATAAGGCGCCTTGGTCACGTCGCCGTTCTTATCGAACGAGATATCTCCAAAGGCGCCGGGGAACGAGCTCTTCGAGATATATGCCGCGACCGTTGTTCCATCCGTTGTCCCGGTCTTCTGAATTGCCGTGAGAATGATGTTTGCCGCATCATAGGCATAGACGGAGTAGGGCCCGGGCGCGCCGAACTTTGCCGTGTATTTTTCGTTGAACGCTTTGGCCGTGGGCAGGCCTGATGGGTCCTTGCCAAAGGTGATAAAGGTCCCGTCCGCCGCACTGCCGGCGATATTGATAAAGGTCGGGTCATACACGCCGTCCCCGGTCACCATGGGGATGGTCATGCCGATCTCTTTGGCCTGACGCACCAGCCTCCCAGCTTCAGGATACACGCCGCCGAAGAAATAGACGTCGGGCTTCTTTTCCTTGATCAGGGTCAGGACGGCCTTGTAGTCCGGGTCCTTGGTCTGGATCCCGTCGTAATAGACCACCTCTACCTTGTTCGCGATGACCTGCTTGAAAAAGTCGGCCAGTCCTTTTCCATAGGTCGTGTTGTCATGGACAATGGCCACCCGCTTCGGCTTCAGGATCTTCAGCACGAATTCGGCGGCAACGCCCCCCTGCTGGTCGTCCGTACCGCATACCCGAAAGATGTTCTTATACCCCTGCTGGGTCAGCCGGGGATTGGTGGACGCGGGGCTGATGGCGACGATGTTCGCGGTATTGTAATACGTGGACGCATTGATGGAGCAGTTGGAATTCCAGTGTCCGACCACGGCCGCCACCTTCTGATTGACGAACTTGTTCGCGATCGACACCGCCTGTTTGGGGTCCGCCTGATCGTCGCCCGGGACCAGCTGGATCTTTTTCCCCAGAACGCCGCCTTTTTCATTCCATTCAGCGACGGCAAGCTCCACTCCGTTCTTCAGGTCGATGCCCATCTTGCTCTGGTCGCCGGTCATGGGACCCGCGGCGCCGAGCCTGATCACGTTTTCGTCCCGCTGGACGCACCCGACCGCTATTACCATCATCAAAATGATTGTGCTGAGAATTTTTTTCATCTGCCGCCTCCTGATTTTCTCAATCCCGCATTCCTCATACAGCCGAGCAATTCAGATACCGCCAAGGAAATATTGTCCGCGGCGCAGACCGCGCTGATTACCGCCGCTCCACCCGCCCCCGCGCTCATGACGTCACCTATGGTGTCCTTGGTCATCCCGCCGATAGCGATGACCGGAATCGAAACTGACGCCGCGATTGCGGCCAGGCGCACGATTCCCCGGACTGGTCCCGCATCCTTCGTATTGGTAGGATAAACAGGCCCAAAACCGATATAATCCACGCCCTCGTTCTGCGCTGCTTTGGCCTGTTCCAGGTTGTGCGTCGATATGCCGACCAGCGCCTCCGGTCCCAGAATGCGCCTGGCAACGGCGATAGGAAGGTCATCCTGTCCCAGGTGAACGCCATCCGCCCGGACAGCGGCGGCGATATCAACATGGTCGTTCAAAATAAAGAGCGCTCCGCTTTCGCGGATGACCCGCGTCAGGCGAAGCGCCGTTTCATAGATGTCGCGCCGCGTTCCATTCTTGTTCCGGTACTGAAAGAACGCCACGCCCCCGCGGAGCGCCAGGACCGCAGCATCGACCGGATCGATGCGCAGCGTGTCCTGATCGAGGATCAGGCAGAGGCCGCCGGGATTATTTTTGCGGATTATTGTAGCGCTCCATGAACTTCGTCGAAATATTGCCCGACTGGAAATCAGGGTCATCAAGTATCTTCTTGTGCATGGGGATCGTGGTCTTCACCCCTTCGATGATGAATTCGTTCAGCGCGCGCTTCATCCGCATGATGGCATCGTCACGGGTGTCAGCGTGTACGACTAACTTTGCGATCATGGAGTCGTAGTACTGCGGGATCACATACTGGGTGTAGGCGGCGGTCTCCACGCGAACGCCCGGCCCGCCCGGAGGGTTGAATGCCGTGATGGTACCGGGTGACGGCGTGAATTTCTCCGGGTCCTCGGCATTGATGCGGCATTCCATACTGTGCCCGCGTATGGTGATCTGTTCCTGGGTGAACGAGAGCGGCAGGCCCGCCGCAACCCTGATCTGCTCCTTGATCAGGTCGATGCCGGTCACCAGCTCGGTCACCGGGTGTTCGACCTGGATCCGGGTATTCATCTCCATAAAGTAATATTTTCGGTCTTCATCCATGAGGAATTCGATCGTTCCGGCATTGCGGTATTTCACGCTCTTCGCCACGGCCACCGCCATCTCTCCCATCTCTTTGCGCAGGGCCGCATCAACCGTGACCGAAGGGGCCTCTTCGATCAGCTTTTGATGGCGGCGCTGAATGGAGCATTCACGCTCGCCGAGATAAACCACATTTCCTTTTTCATCGGCCATGAGCTGGATCTCGATATGGCGGGGCTGGAGGATATATTTTTCTATGTAGACATCGGCATTGCCGAAAGCCGCCAGGGCCTCGGCCTGGGCCATGACAAAGGCGTTCGCGAATTCCGACTCCTCCATCACGACCCGCATGCCCTTTCCCCCGCCTCCGGCCGAAGCCTTGACTATCACCGGGAAGCCGAGTTCGCGGGCGATCTCGATGGCGCTGTTCTCCTCGGTCACGACGCCGTCGCTGCCCGGCAGCACGGGGACGCCTGCCTTGATGGCAGTGGCGCGGGCCCGGGCCTTGTCGCCCATTTGCTTGATGCTTTCCGGACTGGGGCCGATGAACCGCATTCCCGTGGAGTTGCAGATCTCGGCAAAGCTGGCATTTTCGGCCAGAAAACCGTACCCCGGATGAATGGCCTCGGTGTCCGTGATCTCGGCGGCGCTAATGATGCTCGGCACATTCAGATAGCTGTCCGAACTCTTCGGCGGGCCGATGCACACGCTCTCGTCGGCAAAACGAACATGCAGTGAATTGGCGTCCGCCGTGGAATGAACGGCCACGGTCTTGATCCCCATCTCCTTGCAGGCCCGGATGATACGGAGCGCTATCTCGCCGCGATTGGCGATCAGTATTTTTTTAAACACGCACTCACCTCAACACCGTTATTTTTCAAGGCATCGCTTCAACGCCGGGACCGCGGGTCAGGCCGGTTCGATCACGAACAGCGACTGGCCGTATTCCACCGGCTGGCCGCTCTCCACAAGAATTTGGACGATCTTTCCGGCTGTCTCGGATTCGATCTCGTTCATGAGTTTCATCGCTTCGATGATGCAGAGCACCTGTCCGTTCTTTACGGTATCCCCCGTTTCCATATAAGGCGGCTTATCCGGTGAGCTCGCGCGATAGAAAGTGCCGACAATCGGGGAAGTCACGGTGATCTTGTTCGTCGGGACCGGCGGAGCGGGCTTTTCCGGCGCTGTTGTCGGGGCCACCGGCAGTGTGGGCGCAACAATCGCTGAAGACGGATGTTCCATGCGCGGCAGGGTGTGATGGTAGGTCACGTCCCCGCCTTTTCTGAGCTTCACTTTCACGCCGGAACGCTCGATCTCGACCTCCGAGATGTCGGTATCCTTGAGCATCTCTATCAATTCTTTCAATTCTTTAAGGTTCATGATGACTCCTTTTGGGATGCGCGGAATGAACGGCAGCCGGCGCTATTTCTTTACGCGCTCTATGAATGTGCCCGTACGCGTATCTACCTTGACCACATCGCCTTCATTGAGATAGAGCGGCACCTTGATCACCGCGCCGCTTTCCAGGGTCGCCGGCTTGTTGCCGCCTGATGCGGTGTCGCCGCGCACTCCCGGATCGGTCTTGACGATCGCAAGCTCCACGAACATGGGCACTTCAATGTTGATCGGCTGTTCCTTGTGATAGAGGACCTTGATCTCCATATTTTCCTTGAGATAATTGATGCTGTCGCCAAGCTGCTTCTCGTTCATGGATATCTGTTCATAGGAGCTGGTGTCCATGAAAACACGGTCTTTGTCCGCGGCATACAGATACTGCATGGTCTTTTCCTCAAGGTTGGGAACATCGACTTTTTCACCCGCCCTGAATGTTTTATCGGTAACGTTCCCCGATTTGAGGCTCTTGAACTTGGTCCTCACGAAGGCCCCGCCCTTGCCGGGCTTCACATGCTGAAACTCCACAATCACATAAGGCTCTCCGTCAATTTCTATTTTCAATCCGTTTCTGAACTCTGTTGTCGATACCGGCACCTTCTTACACCCTCCCTTTCGTCATTGACTCCGTAGTAATATTTGCTCTGTTCTGATGCTACCGTTTTCCGGGGCCTTCCAGCCCTCTCGGCAGCGTGGTCAGCACTTTTGCGCCGGTTTTGGTCGCCAGCACCATGTCCTCGATCCTGACGCCGCCCCATCCAGGAATATAAATGCCCGGTTCAACAGTGAACACCATTCCCGGCCGCACCCGGTCCCGGGACAGCGGTGAGACCGAAGGCCCCTCATGCACCATGAGTCCGACACCGTGGCCGGTGCCATGGCCGAACTGTTCCGCATGACCGCCCCCCCGAATGATGTCCCTCGCCGCTCCATCCACAACCGTACACGCGGCCCCAGGGCGAATGGCGGCAATGGCGGCCTGCTGTGCCCGCAGGACCAGTTCATGGATTTCACGCTGACGCGCGGAAGGACGGCCGACGCAGACCGTTCGGGTGATATCGGAAAAATAGCCATCCGCTTCAGCGCCAAAATCGAAGGTCACGAGGTCTCCCTGTTTGATGCGCCGGTCGGTCACCGAAGCGTGCGGCATGGCCCCATTCCTGCCCGATGCCACGATCGTGTCAAAAGCGGCCTTGCGCGCCCCTTTTCCCCTCATTAAAAATTCAAGCATGAGCGCCAGGGAGCTTTCGCGGACCCCCGGCCTGATTGAGGCGGCCAATTCCCGGAACGCTTCTTCCGCCCGGCGTATCGCTTTTCGGATGGAGGCAAGTTCACGCGAATCTTTTTTCTGCCGCAATTCTCCGACCAGGTCCCGGTGCCCTTTGAGTTTCAGCCGCTGTTTCCGGAGCTTTTCCAGGCTCTCGATCGTCAATGACGTCTCATCGAACCAGAGGGTGTCCACGTTCGCGCGTTCGGCTGCCTCACGCACCGCGGCGGAATGGTCCTTCTTCTGAATCAGGACCGTAGCCCCGGTGGCTTCCCTGCGCGCCTGGATCGAGTACCTGAAATCCGTAATGAGACATGGCTTGCCGGGGGTAACCAGCACCGAACCCGCCGAACCCGTAAATCCCGTGAGGTAGCGGACATTCTCCCTTTTCGAGATCAGCAGCGCGTCAATGCCGGCCTCCGCCATAAGCCGCTTCAAACCGGCTATCCGTTTCAATTCAGGTCGTTTCGTGGTCATTATTTTTTGAGACCGGCGGCGGCCCTGAGCGCAAGGAGGTAGCTGTCCGGTCCGAAACCGGCTATCTGCCCGATTGCCACGCCCGCGATGTAGGAATGGCGCCTGAATTCTTCGCGCTTATAGATGTTCGATATATGGGTTTCTATTGTTGGAATGCCGGTCGAAGAAATGGCATCGCGCAGCGCAACGCTTGTATGCGTATAGGCGCCGGGATTAAGCACGATCGCCTGAAAGGTCCCCATGGCATCCTGAATTTTCTGGACCAATTCGCCTTCGTGGTTCGACTGGAAGAACGCGACCTCGACACCCAGTTCGACCGCAAGCGCTGACAGGCGGCGATTGATGTCATCGAGCGTTTCAGCGCCGTAAATCCGCGGCTCACGTTTCCCCAGAAGGTTCAGATTCGGTCCATTGATCACCAGAATCTTCATGCGTCCCCCATTAAAAAAAATAAACTGCCTGAGGCAGTTTGAGTATCGCCGGACGAGATGACCGCAACATTCCCTTGCGGCTCGTCAGAACTCTTTCAGCAGTTTTGGAACGGCCATCCGCAGCAGGAACCGTCCCTTTCCGAAGTTGCCTTCGGGTTTGATGATAAGAATGATGAAATACTCTTCGTTGAGCCGCCGCAGCATGACCATGGCCTTTTCCGCCATGACCGTGACTTCGTTGGTCGACCCCAGGTGGAGGGTCTGGGAGCCTTTTTCGATCTCTTTGATGAGCGCGGAATATTCCACGGTCAGGGACTGAAGATCCAGATCGCTGCCCACGGAATATTCGTCCACCGGGATGCCGTCAAGACCGACGACCAGCGCACCCAGGGCGCCATCGGCGCCGTCAACCATATGCTTTAAAATATCGGCAAAGGACATTTATTTCTCCTTCTGGATGTTCTTGAGCCAGGTATCGAGCCTTGCTATCGTCTGTTCTTTTTCCGAAGCTGCGGTGTTCAATAAAGCCGACGCCGCTTCCTCTTCCTGGCCCGCCCCCCGATCAGCCGGGGACGAAGGAAGACTGGCCGGTTCCTCAGGCTGCACATATTCAACCGGCGCGAAACCGGCATCAAACGCCGTTGACTCGAAATCGTCGGCAGGAGGGGGGGTATATTCCTTTGCCTCCCCTTCCGCGCCAGGAACATTCCGTTGCCGTGCCCCGTCGGCAGCGACCTGCTGCTGTGATTGTACGGGCAAAGAGCCCGGCTCTTCAAATAATACCGGTGTTCCCTGTTCTTCCTCGGCTCCGGAAGCGCTGCCCATGGCACGCACATTGGCCAGTTTGTCCCTCAGCAACTTGCTGTTCGGTTTGTCAGCAAGCATTCGTTCATAAATCTCAATGGCTTTTTCATAAAAGCCCTGTGCTATGTAAAGCTCGGCCAGCGTATCCGTTGTGAAGTCATCCGCCTCGGGAAGCGTCTCCCTGAACGAAGCTGCATCTCCGGCCGCGGCGCCATCCAGATCCCTGTCGTTACCAGGAGGTGATGGCTGCGCCTCCTCGACCGGCTCTACATCAAAGAGCAGTGCCTCTGATGCAAGGTCTTCAGCAGGTGCTGTCCCGGTCGATTCCCCCTCAGCGACCTCACGTACTGACTCGTTGGCGATTTCAGTCTCAAAAATAGTATTTTTCGGTTCAACCTGCAATGGCTCGCTGTCAAAAAAAGCATTATCAGGCAGGCCGAATTCCGGCGCCCGCGGTTCAGGCTCCGCTATTGGCGCCGCTCCGTCAGGAACTGCAGCTGCATCGAACGCTCCGCTGCCAGGCAGGGGAATGTCCATCGGCGCCGGTTCACGCTCGCCGCCCGCCACACCGTCATCCATGCGAACAGCATCTTCGTGCGTTTTTTCCGCGGCGGGTTCCGCGAAGAAATCCCGCATGTCCTGCGTGGATTCCGGCCGCTGCAACGCGGCATCAGGAACGGGAGCGGCCTCGTCCAGCGATTCAAAAACAAGTACTTCTTCCGGCTCTTCCGCATGGGGAGCGGGTGGAACACGGACCGGGGCTGCCTGCGCCTTTGGCGGGAGCGGGATGCCGGGAGCTGACGATGGCTTGGCAGCAGGGGTCGATGGAGCGGACGGCGGCGCTCCCGGAGTCGATACGGACGCGGGTGTTGTGCCGGCAGCGGCTGCCGGCTGAAGTCTCGGCCCGGAGATCCTGTCCCGGATGTCGCGACCAGCCTCAATATCCGCGATCAGCGCGTTGAGCTCCGGGTCCTTGGGATTTACCGTGAGTACTGCCTTGAAAAAGTGCAGCGCTTCCCGCGCCCTGCCCTGCAGCACATGAATATCTCCCAATTTACGCTGGGCCATCACATTGTCAGGGATCGCCTTGATTACTTCCTCAAACTCCTTCCGCGCTTCTGACAGATCACCTTTGTCCAGGAAGAGCCTTCCGAGAAAGGACTTCGCGGTTACATAACCGGGGTTATTCTTGAGCCCCTCCGTGAGCACAGCTATCGCCGTCTCGATATCCCCGGCCTTTTTGTACTCTTCGGCGAGCGGCACGAAGAGCTTTGATTTGGGGTCTTTCGAGAGACGCTCCGTCAGCTTCATTATTTCGGAGGTTCTTTTTTCCATAAATATTATCTTGAAATTTCAAGCTAATCGGCAAAAGTGTATCAAATACCAAGGCATAAAGTCAAGGCAATTCCCCTGATTTTACTTTAAGTTCCAGGATTTTGTCCAACACACGGCTCGCCACTTCCGTTTTGTCCATCAAGGGAAGGCGCGTTGTCATACCGGCCCGATCAATGAACGTCACAACATTGGTATTAGAACCGAAGCCCGCGCCACGGGTCAAAAGGTCGTTGACCACGATCATATCGAGATTCTTTGCGCGCAACTTTCTGGATGCGTTATCGAGGACATCGTCCGTCTCCGCGGCAAAACCGACAAGCAGGCGCTTCCGCGGCATGTCGCCCAGCTGTTGCAGGATATCGGCAGTACGTTCAAGGACCAGCGTGGCAGGCGCCGCTTCTTTTTTTATCTTGCGGTCTGAGACGGCAGCGGGACGAAAATCCGAGACCGCAGCCGCCATGATCACAACCTGTGCTTCACCGATCTGTTCCATGACCGCACGATGCATATCCGCGGCGCTGATAACCGGAATAAAGGTCATACCGCCCGGCGGCGTCAGCGCAGTTGGGCCGGAAATGAGGACCACCTTCGCCCCCCGGTCCCGGGCCGCGCGGGCCAGGGCATATCCCATTTTCCCGGTTGAGGGATTACTGATGAACCGAACGGCATCGATCGGTTCCCGCGTCGGTCCCGCGGTCACCAGAATGGTCACGCCGGCGAAATCAGGGGGGAGAAAGAACGCGGATACCGCATCGATGATCCTGCCCGTTTCCGCAAGGCGTCCCTGCCCCTCGGCGCCGCAGGCAAGTTTGCCTTCATCCGGTTCTATGAACCGCACACCAAGCTCACGAAGCAACGCCACGTTCCTCCGGAGCAGCGGGTTCCGGTACATCCGGTCGTTCATTGCCGGCGCCAGCATGAGCGGGCAGTCAATTGCCATGAGCGCCGAGGTCAGGGCGTCGTCCGCGATGCCCGAAGCGATCTTGCCGATGCTGTTCGCCGTTGCCGGGGCAACAAGCGCCAGGTCGAGGCCGCTGGTCACTTCGATATGACCGATGCGCTCACGTTCATGAGGATCATATTCATCGGACAGCACCGGGAATCCGCTGAGCGCCTCAAAGGTCAGCTTCGAAACAAAGCGACAGGCATTGCGTGTCATGACGACACGGACCTCCGCCCCCTGCTCCCGCAGCCTTCGCAGGACCTCAACCGCTTTATAGGCTGCGATACTGCCGGTCACCCCAAGCAGTATCCGCTTACCGGACATCATCTCGCGTTGTCTCCCCAGCTGTCCGCTACGCTTCAGATTTCTCGGTGTCTCCCGGGGCGTCTTCCACCACGTCCTCGCCGATATCGGCGCTCAACGCATCTTCCTCAACAACCCCTTCGCTCTGGGTTTCCGACAAATATGCGGAAAGTTCCTTGCGAATTTCTTCTTCCTTGGCGGACAGCTGTTCTTCCATCCGCGCACGTTCTTCACGCTTCCGGTATTCTTCTTTTGCCTTCTTGGCGTCTTCTCCGACGATCACCCTGAACTTTCCCGCGAGGGCCTCTTCCAGAGAGATCGTGGTGTCCTTGATCGACCGCGTTGAAACGTACATCGGGGCCCCGGCTGACAACTGGCGGACCCGCTGCGACGCGATATGGACAAGGCGGAACTTGGTGTCCGCAATCTTATCGGTCAATTCTATCGGCATGGAAATAATATCTTCTGCGGCCTGTTGCATCGGTGCACCTCCTGGTGTGTTTTCTTAATTATGGCGTTTTGAGCATTCCTTCTATCCACGATTGATCGGCCAGGCGCGTCCGGCAGCGTTCGGCAACAATGACCGATCGGAGCTCGGACAGCGCCCGGTCGAAATCGCGGTTCTCAATGATATAATCGTACATTGCGTAGTCGCGGATCTCATCGAGCGCCCGCTCCATCCGCTTCCGGATCTCCGCTTCGTCGTCGGACTTGCGGTTCCGCAGGCGCTCTTCAAGGATCTCTAAGGCGGGCGGCATGATAAAGAGGAACACCGCCTTCTCGACCCGTTTTTTTATCTGTTTGGCCCCCTGGGTGTCGATGTCGAGGATCACGTCGATCCCCCGGGACACCATATCGTCAAGCACACGCCGTGACGTGCCGTAGAGGTTTGCGTGCACTTGCGCCCACTCGGCAAAATCGCCGGCAGCGATCATGCCGCGGAAGCGCTCTTCTGATACGAAGTAATAGTCCCGCCCGTCAAGCTCTCCCGGGCGAGGCTTCCTCGTGGTGTAGGAGATCGAGTGGGTCAGGTTCTCCAAAGAGTCCGTGATGGCATGGCACAGGGTCGTTTTTCCCGCCCCGGACGGCGCAGACACCACAAAAACCAGTCCCGTGGTCCTCTTCATTCGTTCTCCCGATTGGAAAACCTGAGCATAAGCGTCTCCACCTGGACCGCGGAAAGGATGACATGGTCGCTGTCGGTGATGATAATGGCCCGTGTTTTTCTTCCCTGGGTGGCATCGATCAGCATTTTCCTTTCCTTGGCCTCGTCCTTGAGCCTGCGCATGGGAGCGGAGTCCGGCGACAGCACGGCAACGACCTTCGCCGCCATTACCATGTTGCCATAGCCGATATTTACGATAGTATTCAGTATGACCGCGCTCCCCCGGCGTTTCATCAGTTCCCGCGTACGGACGGGGCACTACTCGATATTCTGGACCTGCTCCCTGATCTTTTCCAGTTCCGCCTTGCTCTGCACGACAACAAGCGAGATGGCTGCGTCCTGGCACTTTGAAGCGATGGTGTTCACTTCCCTGCCCATTTCCTGCAGAAGAAAATCGAGTTTCCTTCCCACGGCCTCTTCCGTGTTGGTCAGCATTGCTCTGAACTGGGCCAGATGGCTGTCCAAACGAGTGAGCTCTTCGGTAACATCGGTCCGTTCGGCGAGAAGGGCTATCTCCTGGGCCAGCCTGACCGGATCAGGCTGCTCTTGCAGCAGTTTTGCCAAAGCGTCGGTCATCCGCTTTCTTGCCTTTTCCACCGTAAGCGGCGACTGGGCGCCGATGGAACGGACCATCCCTTCGATTGCGTTGGTCCGTCGGTGGATATCGCGCGCCAGGGCCGCGCCTTCATCGAGCCGCATACGATCAAGCTCATCCAGCGCCGCGGCGAGCCCGGTGGTCAGCAAGGCCCCTATCGCTTCCAGGTCTTCACTGACCTCGGTCATGGTGACAATGTTCTGCATGGCCGCCACCAGCGACAGATCAACCTCTCCGGCCAGTCCGTACCGCGTTTTGAGGTCTCTCAGGAGCCCCACATACTGACCGGCCAGAACGTCATCGACAACAAGCCGCGTGGCATTTCCGCGGTCGGTGTTGCGGGTGATCAGAACATCAAAACGGCCGCGGGAACACCGTTCCTGAACAGCTTTTTTTACGCGCAGCTCCAAAAGAGAGAGCCCGCGCGGCACTTTCACCTGCACGTCGATATAGCGGTTGTTTACCGAGCGGATCTCGATGGTGAAATGGCCGGCTTCTCCATTTGCTTCATTCCGCCCATATCCTGTCATACTGCGAATCACTGTAGGCCACCCCGTTCGTGCGTTGGATAGTACGCGAGCCCGCTCTTGTTGTCAAACAAACGTCATTAATCGGTGACCGGTTCGAAATGGAACGTCCTGATATAGGCGCCCCACAGGAAGTGCACCTCGACGTCCCATCCGCCATTCGTGCGGATGCCGGTTATTCTGTTCGATTCCGGATTCCGTTGAATGATAAAACTATCCTGCTTCAGCGGAAG
Source organism: Nitrospirota bacterium (assembly GCA_043731355.1). GTDB lineage: Bacteria > Nitrospirota > UBA9217 > UBA9217 > UBA9217 > GWC2-56-14. The sequence continues at coordinate 16,590 of JAYTJE010000190.1, read as the reverse complement.
TTCAAGTTCAACAGCTGATTTTTCAAGGGACTTTTTTATTTCCTCATCACTGCTCGACACCTGCGCCATGTTCATCCTGCCCTGCATGGCATCCTGCATCCGGGTATAATCCATCCACATGGGCACGATCTTGATAAGCACGTGAATAACAACAAACAGGAGCGCGATCCAGAACATGGCCTTAATACTGATCATACCCTTTTCCCGAGCAAGAATAGACATCGTATTTCCTCTCTTTCTCTACCGGATCAGATTCCCGAGACGCTCCCAGCGGACCCAGCGGCCATGGTCTCCATCCCATGACCAGTAGATGATGAGCGCTCTGCCGAGGATCTTGTTCTGTTTTACAAAACCCCAAAACCGGCTGTCCTGGCTGTTGTCGCGATTGTCACCCATGACGAACACCGAATCTTCCGGCACCAGAGTCGGCCCGTAGCTTCCTGCCTGGTCATGCAAATACAGGATAGCGTGTTTGACCGGGCCCAGCTGCTCATCAAGAAGCATGGGTTTGTCGTAATAGGGAGGTCCGGATCGCTGATCATCTCCGTCATAGACCCCAACCGCGGTGACCGCCACCAGTTTGTCATTGATAAACAGTTTCCCCTTCCGGAGCTCGATCTTATCGCCCGGCAGGCCGACGACCCGTTTAATGAAATTCTTGCTCTCGTCTCTCGGGAACCTGAAAACGATGATCTCTCCCCGTTTCGGGGCTTTGCCGGCAAAGATCCTGGTGTCGGTGAACGGGATACGGGGACCATAGACGAACTTGTTCACCAGCAGATGATCGCCGATCGTAAGCGTCGGGATCATGGAGCCTGATGGTATTTTAAACGCTTCGACGCCGAATTGCCTGATGAACAGGGCAACGGCCGCCGCGATCAGAAACGGTTCGATCCACTCTTTATAAAAAGACTTGCGCGTACTCTTGCCCTGCTGTTCTTGCGTCATGCCGCCTCCAGAGTCAACATAAGATGATAGCTACTCTCCCACCTTCAGAACGGCAAGGAACGCCTCCTGGGGGAGCTCCACACTGCCGACCTGCTTCATGCGTTTTTTGCCTTCCTTCTGTTTCTCGAGCAACTTGCGTTTCCTCGTGATATCGCCGCCGTAGCATTTGGCGGTCACGTCCTTGCGGAGCGCTCTGACCGTCTCGCGCGCGATGATCTTCGCCCCGATGGTGGCCTGAATGATCACCTCATAGAGCTGGCGAGGGATCACTTCCTTGAGTTTCTCCGCCAGCTGCCTGCCGCGGACCGCGGCCTTGTCGCGGTGCGTAATGAGCGAGAGCGCGTCAACCGGTTCGCCGTTCATCAGCATATCGAGTTTGACGAGGTCGGACTCAACATAGCCCGTCAGCTCGTAATCCATCGAGGCATAACCCTTGGTCAGGGATTTGAGACGATCGTAGAAGTCCATGACGATCTCGTTCAGCGGAAGCTCGTAGTTGATGCGCACCCGGTCCTTGGTGATGTAGGTGATGTCACGTTGAAGACCACGCCGCTCCTGGCACAGCGCAATGAGCGCCCCCACATAGGGCTCCGGCGTGATGAGCGAGGCGAGGATCATCGGTTCTTCGATCTTCTGGATCTCCTGAACGTGCGGAAATTTTGCAGGGTTGTCCACCAGCACGACCTGGCCATCGGTCTTCGTCACCCGATAAACCACGGTCGGCGCCGTAGGAATAAGGTCGAGCTTGAACTCTCGTTCGAGCCGTTCCCTTATGATGTCCATATGCAACAGACCCAGAAAACCGCACCGGAATCCGAAACCCAGAGCCAGCGACGTTTCAGGCTCATAGGTGAACGACGAATCGTTCAGCCGGAGCTTTTCCAGTGCGTCCCGCAGGTCAGCGTAGCTGTCGCTGTCCACCGGATAAATCCCGGAAAAGACCATGGGTTTCACATCCTTGTACCCGGGAAGGGGTGCGTCGGCCGGACGATCGGCATCCATGACCGTATCGCCGATCTTGGCATCCGAGACGCGCTTGATACCGGCGATGATGCACCCGACCTCGCCCTGCGACAGTTCAGCGATCGGCTGCATCTTGGGCGTGTACACTCCCACGGACTGCACTTCATAGACAGCGGAGTTCGAATACAGCTTGATCTTCTGTTTGGCCCGCACGGACCCGTCCATCACCCGGACGAGGATCACCACCCCCTGGTAGATGTCATACCAGGAATCGAACAGGAGCGCCCGGAGCGGTGCGTCAGCCTTCCCGGCAGGCGCGGGAACATGCTTCACCACTGATTCGAGGATCTCGTGGATGCCGATCCCCGCCTTGGCGCTTGCCGGGATGGCCATGGAAGCATCAAGGCCTATCACTTCTTCGATCTGATGCTTCGCCTCTTCGACATTTGCGCTCGGCAGATCTATCTTGTTGATCACCGGGATTATTTCGAGATTGTGGTCGATGGCAAGGTAGGCGTTGGCCAGCGTCTGCGCCTCCACTCCCTGCGAAGCGTCAACCACGAGCAGAGCGCCCTCGCAGGCAGCCATGCTTCGCGACACCTCATAGGTAAAATCCACGTGGCCCGGCGTGTCGATCAGGTTCAGGATATAGTCCTGGCCGTCCGACGCTTTGTATTGCAGGCGCACCGCATGGGCCTTGATGGTGATGCCCCGTTCGCGTTCCAGGTCCATATCATCGAGCACCTGATTGCTGCCCGCGGCTGACATTTCCCTGTCTGAAAGTGCTCCGGTAAATTCAAGGATGCGGTCGGCAAGGGTCGATTTGCCATGATCAATGTGTGCAATGATGCAGAAATTGCGAATATTCGTGCTTATCATGATAGTCTGACAGTGCTCGCTGCCTCAGCTTCCTCCCAAAAACGTCCTGTTCCCGCCTCGCAGCACCCACCCTAACTGGCGAGAATGTTTAGCAATAATCGAGAACGTGGATAATAACATACTGCCTTTTAAATGTAAACATATTATTAATTCTCCTGATAAGCATCATGCCGCAGCGAGCAATACGAGCCAGGACCAGTTCACCAGCACAAGAACGACAACCGCAATCCGTATGGCAAGGTGCTCGCGTACCGACAGTTCCACGGAAGTTCGTGGCAGGTGCAGGAGAAAAGCGGGAAGACTATAGAAAAAAACAATGCAGGCGGCCATAAAGCAGAGTGATACGAGGGGGTTCATGCTCAGGGAGGCGGCCGTTTCGCCATGAACCAGGAGCAGCGCTGCCCGGGTAGCTCCGCAGGTCGGACAGGGAAAGGAGGTCAGCCCTTTAAACACACAGCCAGGCAACAAGCGCGCGACAGGCGTGAAACGCAGGGCCATCAGGATCAGAATACCGATCCCTCCGTAGATGATCCCGAATTCGATGTCCTGGGGCCGCCGTTGCCGGAGTTTTATACGCACGGCTCGTCCTCTCCGCAGGAGTTTATGGAGTCATCATCGATCCGAGGGAGGCAACGAGGGCTCCCATGAACACCACAGCAAAAGCAATAACAAGGCCGCAACAGAGAAGGAGCGGAAAAAACACCGCAAATGCCGCCTTACTGCCCGTGGTCTCGTGTGCATGCTGGAGGCCGATAAGAATGATCACCAAAGACCAGATCCATGCCAGGAATCCACCGCAGAACGGAAGGACCAGAAAAAGATAGGGAGACTCGCTGTAGGCCACGACCCGGAAGGTCGCCTCGAAACCTGACTTTGCGCCCTGCACCATCAGCAGGAACAGATGAAGCATGCCTGCCAGAATGAACAGCCACAGAATAATGAGAAATGGCGCGAATATCGCAAGTAGTGCCAGGCTTGTACCTTGAAACACGGAATACTCCGATGCCGCCAGCATCTCCGGCGTCATGAAATTCTGCATGACCCCGTGGAGAGCTATCTGCCAGAAATACGAGAACAGGGCGCCGACCATGCCGAAGATCAGACCATAGAGCAAGGGATCGGTGAGCCCGCCGGTCACCGGCATTTTTTTAAAAAACTCCCCTGGCGAGAACAGGACCTGTTTCAGCGTTTTAAACAACCCTCCGAAGAAACCCTGCCGCTCCCGGTCCTCCCAGGGAGTTTTCTCTCGCATCTTCGCAACAAGCTCTACGGGCGAGGGTTCGGGTACGGCCTCGGAAAGCCGTAATCCGCAGTGCTGACAGAACGCCTGGTCTTCAGACACCTCTTTGCCACAATGGGGACAGAACATACCACCTCCGGGAAACTGCTATGCAACGGATTGAAGTGTATCACAGCGGAAAGAAGGAAACAATAGATTTTCAAGTCAGGAGGACGATTTCAACAGGAGCGCGGGTATGAAAAACAAGGTGGGGCGTGATTCAGAATAACAGGAGCGGCTGTTCTCCATTACCCTATCGGCTGCCGCAATCGGAGGGGTCGCCCTTGATCTTTGCTATGGCATGAGGAAGCGAGGGAAGGATGACGGCGAGGTTTTCGCGCACGGCCCTGGGGCTGCCGGGAAGATTCACGATCAAGGTCTGTTTCCGTATCCCCGCAATGGCCCGTGAGATCATGGCATGGGGCGTTTTTTTAAGGCTCTCTGCGCGCATGGCCTCCGCCATGCCGGGAAGCTCGCGGTCTATCACCGCCCGGGTGGCTTCGGGCGTAACGTCCCGGGGCGCGACCCCGGTGCCGCCGGTGGTAAGAATGAGATCTATCGCTCCGGAGTCGGCAAGGCGGGTAAGCACGGCGATGATCCTGAGCTTGTCATCGGGAAGGACCTCATAATGACCGACGGAAGCGCCCATACCCGTGATCATCTCCCGTATGACAAGACCGCTTTCGTCAACACGCTCTCCGAGGGAACCTTTATCGCTCAGGGTGATAATGGCAGTGCGCATCATGGATTTTCCTTTCTGGAAATAGTCATTGCTACGCTACCTCGCCGCCAACGACGAGCTCCGGTATCCTGAGCGTCGGCTGCGCATCGCTCACTGGCGCGCCCTGCCCGTCCTTGCCGCAGGTCCCGATGGAATAGCCGATATCGGACCCGACGCGATCGATCGACATCAATGCCCGCGGACCGTTGCCGATCAGGGTAGCGCCGCGCACCGGCTCGCCGATGGCGCCGTTCTCGATCAGGTACCCTTCGCTCACCTCGAAGACAAAATCGCCGTTCACGGTGTTTACCTGGCCACCGCCCATTTTTTTCACAAAAAGTCCCGTCGGCGTCGAACGCAGGATCTCGGCGGGATCCGACTGGCCTGGTACGATCATGGTGTTCGTCATCCGTGGAATAGGCCGGTGTTTGTACGATTCCCGCCTCCCGTTTCCCGTTGAATGCGCGCCGTCCTTCATCGCCGTTAACCGGTCATACATAAAGGTAGTGAGCACCCCCCGGTCCACCAGCACGGTGCGCTCCGCGTCGAAGCCTTCATCGTCAAAACGGAACGAACCGCGCTTGCCGGGCAGCGTGGCGTCATCGACGACCGTGATCAGCGGAGAGGCTATCGGTTGTCCGCGTTTGCCGGAGTAGACCGAAAGCCCGCTCTGCGCAAGATCGGCTTCGAGGCCATGCCCCACTGCTTCATGGATCATCGTGCCCCCTGCCGAGGAGGAAAGCACGACCGGCATTCTGCCCGCAGGCGCCTTTCGGGCCGACAGCATCATCACGGCCCGCCGTGCCGCGGTCTCGGCAACGCTCTCGAACGCGGCGGCATCGAACAGTTCCATGCCTATCAGGCCGCCTATGGCCTCGTATCCCGTCTGCACCACACCGTTGTCGGCAGCCACGACCTGAACAAAAGCGGTAAGAGATATCCGCTCATCTTCCGCCAGGACGCCGTCAGAATTCGCGATCAGCACCAGCTGCCTGCTTTCACGATACATGACCGTGGCCTGCCTGATGCGGTGATCGGCGTCCCTCGCGATCCTGTTTGCCCGCAGCACCAGGTCCGCTTTGAAAGCAGTGCTTGCCGATTCCAGCGCTTTTTTTACCGGGAAATCCACGCGGGGGTTCCTGGGTGAAAGATCGATGATCTTTCCCGGGACGCTCCTCCCGCCGGCCGAGGCCTGCCTGACCGCATCGGCAAGTTCAAGCATGGCCGGCATGGTCAGCTCATTGGTATAGGCGTAAGCCGTGCGTCCTCCGGTGACCACCCGCAGTCCGGCGCCGCAATCAAGGCCCGAGCTGACCTTTTCGATGCGATTATCCTCACAGAGGATCGAAAAGGGTGAACTTCGTTCTATAAAAATATCAGCAAAATCGCCGCCGCATTCAAGCGCTCGTTTCAAGACCTTGGTGTAATCCATATCAGTGCTCACTCTGATCCTTTCTACCGTCCGTGGTGAGTCCCCGCTCCTGTCCTGATTAAGATGCCGACGAGCGTACAAGAATTGAGGCCTTTATAATACCATGAATTCAATACCTTTGTCTGCACTTTCGGACAGAGAGAGAGAACCGTTCAAACTTGACAAACGGCCCGATAAAGGCTACTATTTTTTTCATGGTCGCACAATTTATTGCGGAGTCTGCTATATGGAAAAAAAAGTACTGATCGCTGATGACAATTCGAACATCAGGGAAGCGCTCACCTATCTGCTTGAGGATGAAGGGTACAAAATAGCGCTGGCCAGGGATGGCGCGGACGCGCTCAAGCAATCCCGTGAGCTCCGGCCCGATATCCTTTTCCTTGACATCATGATGCCGGTCATGAACGGCTACGACGTCTGCCGCGCGATTAAAACCGACCCCGAGCTTAAAGATATCTATGTCATCATGCTGACGGCAAAGGGACAGGTCGCGGAGCAGGAACGCGGCAAAGAGGTAGGCGCGAACGAATATATCGTCAAACCCTTCAGCCCCATGGAAATTCTTGCCAAGGTCAAAACCATTCTGGGCACATAACGCTGCCATGATACTTTCTTTGAAAAGACGCGCCGCTGAAAGTTTCTATTTGAACGGGTATGCACTCTTTCTGGAAAAACGCTACATGCAGGCAATCGCCGAGCTCCAGCGCGCCGAAGACGCATTTCGCAAACTGGATGCCCGCGGACATCCCTTCACGGTCCCCCTCTCCAACGGCGTTTCAGGACTGGCCAACAGCATTGCCCTGAGCGGTCAATGCTGGCAGCTCCTCGGCAATTACGAAAAAGCAATTCCCCTTTACGAAACCAGCCTGATCAACGAAAAATTTGAAAAGAAAAGACCCTTTCAGGAGTTCAAGAAAACGCTCCGGAAGAACATGCTCTTCTGTTATCAAAAGAAGCTTGAGCTCCTCGATCCGCAAAAGCTGCACCAGCTGGTGACGCAGGACCCGGTCATTGACGGTTCTTATCGCTTTCCCTTTTCCCTGCCGGAGGACACCATCTTTATCGCCAGACTGTTTGAACTCGCTCCCGATCAACACCCGCAATTCAGGGACTTTTACAACAGGGCGCGGCGCAAGGATGCTCACCTGAAACACACCGACCGCAGCTCTGATGAAACTGCCATGAGAAGGATGAGCATCGCCATCTGGGGAATTCTTTTCATTATCACGGTAGTCTATCTCACGATTCTGATCAACTCGGCGCAACAGATCCGCTAACGGAGGCCTTCGTATGGACCAGGAAGAAATCAAGAAGAACTCGACAGAACTCATGCACATGCTGATCCAGGGAACCGTGGCGTTGAGCACCATCCAGGGCATTGAACTTGGTTTTTTCGACTGGATACCCCTGGACAAGGCAGTGACCACCCAGGAGTTGTCGGGACAAATGGGCTTTGACATCAGCAAGGTCGAGCGCTGGCTGCGTTTTGCCGTAGCCAGCGGGTATGCCACCCACACCGATGCGGGCTACACCTTGACCGCAAAGGGATCATTGATACGGCAAGGGACTCCGGCCCCCGACCTTCTTGGCCTCCATCACATGTTCAGTTATTTTACCAAAGCCGTTCAATATTCCCGGGATGCCTACCAGAAATGCATCGGCCTGGACAGCATCACCCAGGGCAAAATCAGCAGGGATTACATCCCGAAGGTGGCCTCGCAACTCTCACGGACCGCCGCGGAATTCTTCACGTGGTCTGGCCTGTCCACGGGCCACACCATCCTGGACCTGGGCTGCGGCGACGGGTCCGTGCTGCGGGAGACCAGCAAGGTCTGCCCCGGCATCAGCGCAAAAGGGATCGACCTGAACATCCATACCCTGGAACTCGGGAAAAAAAAGAACATGGATGCCGGACTACAGGACCAGATAGACCTCCAGGTGGGGGATGTCACCGACCTGTCCCGGATCAAGGACGGCGCCGTGGACTGGGTGTATGCCATCAACGTGTTCCACTTCCTCCCGCTCAACAAGCGGGAACAGCTCATCCGGGACATGGTCCGCATCTCGCGGTACGGCGTTTTCTTTAATCAGGTTATCGCAAACAATATCCAGACACTCGCCACCGATGTGCTGTGCGCGACGCTCTTTACGGATTATACCGGTTTCTTCACGGGGACCGAAGCGGACGAAATGATCAGCAATATCAGCATCAAGCACATCTCCTTTTTACCGATCATCCAGGGCGAATCAAGGCTGGTGGTCCTGTACACATCAAAGAATGACGTGCCGCTGGGCCGCATCGCGGCGGTGCCGGAAGCCTCGCGGATAAAGCTGGCCACGGCGAATATCCATACGGGCAAGGACCTGCTCTCGGCCGGAATCGAGGCCATAACCCGGCTCGGCATCGATGGCGCTGTTCTGCGCAAAGCGGTTATTAAGACCCTGTTCCCCTAGGCCCCCCATGAAACTCAATGTCTCCAATAAGATCGTCTACAGTGAACTGGTGATCATTGCCGTCATTTTCACGACCCTGATCCCCTACATGATCGTGATCATGGACTACACACCCCTGCTCCTTGTCCATTACATAAACATTTCTCTTTTTATCCTCACCCCCATCGGCATCGCCTCGGCCTTCTATTTCATGGACCGGTGGGAATGCCGTCCGATCGAGATGCTGTCCTTCTATCAGGAGCGGCGCCTCGTGCCGCCGGATGACATTATGGCGGCGGCCCGGGTCCGCGCACTGAACCTTCCGCTCGTCCATGCCGCTTCGGTGCTGGTGCGTTATCAGTTCGTGGTGTTCGTCGACTGCCTGTACATGGGGACGATCGGCGGCCTGCCGCTGGCTGAGAACCTCAGGCTGATGATCTATGCCATTGTCGGCATGGCAGTGTTCCCTATTTTTTCTTTTTTCCTGTCCGAACGGCTCCTCTATCCGGTGCGTCAGTTCCTGGCTGAAAAAACGAGGAATGTGCGCATCGAGAATTCACGGGTCATTCAGATCAATACGCGCACCCGGGTGCTTTCCATCCTCCTTGCCGCTATCATCGCCCCGCTGCTTGCACTGGGCGCCCTCGTCTACCACCGCATGGGCAAGATCCTCGGTGAACACTGGGAGACATCATCTCTCGTGCAGCCGATCATGGAGGATTTTCTCCGGCTTATCATCATCGTGATCGTCATAGCGATCATCGTGGCCGCCGGGATCGGCATCCTGCTGGCGACCAGCATTTCGAATCCTCTGAGGCATATTGTAGCGATCATCCGGGAGCTGGAAAAGGGCAACCTGCACACGCGGGTGGACCTCATTGCGAACGACGAGCTCGGGGTGCTGTCCCAGAGCTTCGATAAAATGGCGCATGAGCTTGAAAAGAACCGGAGCGACCTGGAAGAGCTGAACCGCAACCTGGAGTTCCGGGTGACCGAAAAGACCGAGAACCTCACCAGGGCCTACGAGCGGCTTCAGCTTTCCAACCAAAACCTCGCCGTTGCCAACCGCGAACTGGAGGGGGCCAACCTGAAGCTGAAGGAGCTTGACCAGGTCAAGTCGGATTTCATCTCCGTCGTCTCCCATGAGCTGCGCACTCCGCTCACCTCGATCAAGGCCTTTACTGAACTTATCCTGATGAAACCCAGGATGATAAGCGAAAAAAGAGTTCGGCTCCTGAATATCGTCAACCGCGAGAGCGACCGGCTGGCGCGGCTGATCAACGACATCCTTGACCTCACAAAGATCGAGGCGGGCAAATTAAGCTGGAACATCGTCCGGCTGACCATGGACGATCTTATCCAGACCTCCGTGTCCGGCATTCAGTCGCTGGCTGACAACAAAAGCCTGACCATTATCACGAACATGCAGGAGGTCCCGCTTTTTCTCGGCGACAAGGACCGGCTCGTGCAGGTCATGACGAACATCCTTTCCAATTCCATCAAGTTTACCCCGCAGGGCGGCAGGATCACGGTCGCTGCCCGCCATGAGACAACCCCCCTATCGCAGATCGTCGTGTCCATATCGGACACCGGCGTCGGCATCCCCGAGTCAGAACTGGATCTTGTTTTTGAAAAATTCCACAGAACAGGCGACGTTCTTACGAACAATACGGAAGGGACCGGCCTGGGACTGGCCATCACGCGGCAGATCATTGAGTACCACGGGGGCACGATCCGGGCTGAAAGCTCGCCCGGCCAGGGCAGTACCTTCATTTTCACGCTGCCCCTCGGCCACTCCTGGAACATCACGGGAGAGCGGCAGACGAGGTCCCCACTGTTCTGAGCGCCCGCCTTCTTCCGCCTTTTCCCGCTTGACTTTGGCCTCTCATTCGCAGTACAGTACTTCATGTTTCAACGCCTTATCCGCACGTTAAAACAGCGAGAGCTGCTCACGCCGACTGTTTTTATCCTTTCCCTGCTCGTTGTTCTCTCCCTGATCATTATTCTCGGACAGTTTTTCCATCAGTCGCTGCAGGATGAGATGGCCGAGCAGTTCAACCAGCAGCAGCTCCTGCTGGCCCGTGAAGTGGCGATGAACATCGAAAGCTTCGTGGACCACGTCTATAAGAACATCAAGGTGATCTCCCAGCTCCCCCGGATCGACCGCATTCATCTTCAGCCCGCAAGCAGACAGATCGCTGAATCGATCACGTTCAGCCTTCAGAACGAAGCCCTGGTCACCATCAGGGTCATCGACAAAAACGGCATTCTCCTCTATGACAGCTCCTATCCCGGGCGGGAACGGGTGGACCTTTCCCAGACGGATTACTTCAAGCAGGCGCGGGTCCTTCCCCGGAATGAAAAGCTCATAACCGACCTGATGGAACTCCGCAGCCCCAATGAGCTTGAGACCAAGGAGTTCATTGTTGCCATTCCCATCTATCTGCGGACGGGACGCTCGCTGCACGAGTTTAACGGCGTGGTCCTGGCGGTCCTGTCCATGAACGGCATCACCCGGAAATATCTTTCCCCGATCAGGTCCGGACAGCGCGGATATGCATGGATGATGGACAGCGACGGGACGCTGCTCTACCACCCCACCCAGCCGTCCATGGTGGGAAAGAACCTCTATCACTCGGACACCACGTGCTTCCAGTGCCACCAGTCCTTTCAAACTGAAAAAGAGATGATAGAAGGCACTTCGCGGACCTTCGGCTACTATGTTGCCCCCGGTGGTAAGGACATGCTCGCGGCGTACTACCGGTTCCCCATGGCGAGAAAATCCTGGATCGTCGTGGTCTCCGCGCCGAAAGCCGACGTCATCGCGCTGATGCAAAAGAGCATGCTCTTTTATTCCCTCCTGATCATGTCAATTTTCGTCACCACCGTCGTAGCGTCGGGCGTATCCATCATCACGTACAAGAAGAAGATCAAGGCCGAGGAGAGAACAAAGCACCTCGAAAACCAGCAGCGACTGGAGCATGAGATAGAACTTTCCAAGAATTACCTGGAGAACATAGTAGAGAATACCAAGACAAACCTCATGGTTTTAGATAAGGACCTCAGGGTTAAATCGCTGAACACGGCGCAGGCCCGCATGCTCAGCCGCGACAAACAGGACCTTCTCGGCAAAACGTTTTTATCGTTGTTTCCCGATGAGCTGGCCCCCTATAACGGGATCCCCATGGTCACGATCCTGCAAAAAGCGCTGTCCGGGCGCGGCTTCGAGCTCAAGGATTACCGGATCTCGAACATACGGAAAGCGCCGCTCTATCTCGAGATGAACGTGAGTCCCCTCCTTATCGACGGGAAAACACCCGGCATCCTGCTGACCAGCACCGACGTTACCAAGCGCGTAGAGCTTGAAGAAGCGCTCAAACAATACACCGTCGAGCTCGAGGACAAGGTCGACAAAGGGACTGCCACGGCAAAACAGCTCGAACAGCAGGTGATGCACTCGGAAAAACTGGCGGCACTCGGAAGACTGGCGGCCGGCGTTGCCCATGAGATCGGCAATCCGCTCACCTCCATTTCCACCTTTGCCCAGCTGCTGCGCGAAATGGCCACTGATGAATTTACCCAGAACAGCCTGGACATCATCAATAACCATATCCAGCGGATCACCGATATCGTCCGGCAAATGTCCACATTCTCCCGCGCCACGTCAACGAACATCAAATACGTGCAGCTCAACGATGTTCTTCAGTCAACGCTCGATCTGATGCGGCTGGACAAACGGATGAAGCACACCATCGACATCACGGTAAGCATGGACCCCGCGCTTCCCCAGACCATGATCGATGAAGGCCAGGCAGCCCAGGTATTCATCAACATCATCCTGAACGCGCTCGATGCCATGCCTGATGGCGGTCACCTGCAGATCTCCACGTCCCAGGGAAAAGACGACCAGGACCGGGACGCCATCCTGGTGGCCTTCGCCGATACCGGCAGCGGCATCCCCCAGAACGATCTGGCAAAGATCTTCGATCCGTTCTATACTACCAAAGAGGTCGGGAAGGGCACCGGCCTTGGACTTTCGCTGAGCTACAATATCATCAAGCGTTTCAATGGAGACATTACCGTCTGCAGCGAGGTAAACCGGGGCACTGTTTTCAAGATCATTATTCCCATCGAGCCGGAGAAGTAGCGAAGGAGCTCACCACCCATGCAAAAAGCCAGCATCCTGGTCGTTGATGACGAAAAAGACATCTGCAAGGCGTTGAATTTCATCCTGTCAAAAGAAGGCTATGCGGTCAAAGAAGCCTATAACGGTGAGCTGGCGATCGACCTTATCAAGCAGGAAAATTTCGACATTGTGATGACCGATATCAAGATGGAGAAAAAAGACGGGTTCGAGGTGCTGCGCGAGACCCAAAAGATCAGCCCGGTGACGGCAGTGATCATGATGACCTCCTTCGGATCGGTGGGTTCCGCTGTCGAAGCCATGAAGGCCGGCGCAACCGACTATATCACCAAACCGTTCATCAATGATGAGATCCGCCTGACCGTCAAAAGGATCATCGGCAACAAAGACCTCGAAATGGAGAACCAGATCCTTCGCCAGGAGCTGAGCCAGCGGCCGGCCGCCTTTTCCGCGATCATCGGAAAATCGGATGCCATGGTGAAGATCTTCGCTATCATGGAAAAAGTGATCCCCAGCAAGACCAATATCCTGATAACGGGCGAGAGCGGCACCGGTAAAGGCCTGGTCGCCCAGGCGATCCATGAGTCCGGTCCGCGCAAGGACAAACCGTTCATCTCGATCAACTGCGGCGCAATCCCCGAGAACCTGCTCGAAAGCGAGCTCTTCGGCCATAAGAAAGGATCATTCACCTCAGCCAATGAGGACAAAAAAGGGCTCATCACCATGGCGAACGGGGGAACGCTGTTTCTGGACGAGATCGGTGAAATGCCGATGGCGCTGCAGGTAAAACTGCTGCACGTGATCCAGACCCGGGAGCTGACTCCGGTGGGCGACACCCGCGTCATCAATGTCGATGTCAGGGTCATCGCGGCCACGAATGCCGACCTGGCGCTCCGCGTAAAGGAAGGGCGCTTCCGGGAGGACCTCTACTACCGCCTGAACGTCATCGAAATAAAAATGCCGCCGCTCCGGGAACGGCGCGACGACATTGCGGTGCTTATCAAACACTATATGGCAATCTTCGCCAAAGAGGCCGGCAAAAACATCAAGGATATCGACTACGAGGCCATGCAGGCCATGCTCGCCTATGACTGGCCTGGCAATATCCGTGAACTGGGGAACACCATCGAACGAGCCGTTGTTCTGGCTGACAGCGACACGGTAACCATTCACGACCTTGCGGACAAGTTCAGGACCCTGGACCTCGAAGGGGTGCCCACCTCTTCACTTCGCCAGGCGCTGGACAGCTACGAACGGGAATACATCAAGCGCAGCCTGGCAGAGCACAAGGGGAACAAGGAGACGACCGCCGAAGCGCTCGGCGTCGATCTGGCAACGCTGTACCGGAAGCTGAAGAAACTGAGGGTTGATCTGCCTTAGGATCAAAGACTGCCGCGGAGGGGTCCTACAGCTCGCTGCCAACCTGAGACTGACGAAGGGACCGGTAGATCTGCTTGAAGTGTTTCATCACTGCTGAACGAGCTTCCTTCACTGACCTCGAGCTGCATTACCGGTCCTACGCCCAATATGGCGATGTGCTCATTGTAGAAACGTGGCTCAGTGAATTGGCAGCGGCCTTTCTGATCATTGAGCATCGGATAAAAGAGAAGGATTCAGGCAGGCTGGTCGCTGAAGGAAGCACCAAGCTTGTATGCGTTTCAGCACGGGGAAGGGCAAAGCGCATCCCCAGGGACATGCGCGCAGCGCTTCAAGCGGAGCTGACAGGGAAAGCCCGGTAAATTCCGCTAACGTTGCTCTGCCAGTTTCACCTGGCTCACGCTTGAGGCAGGAAGCGAGATCCACTGCAACTGCCCTTTCAGATGCACCTCGGTATCCGACACTTCGATCAGCACCCCTTTATACATTGTCCCGTTCGCCATCACTTCAACTTCCTTGCCGATCATGGTATACAGTTCCGCCATGGCGCCTCCTTTATTAAATCAGAAGATGAGAAGTTGGGAGGTTGAGAAGGTGCGATAACAACCACATCTTCCCATCTTCCCAACTTCACAACTTCCCATCTTCACACTTCCAGCCTGCCCCAGCTGATCTTCCGATAGCGCCAGATCAGCAGCGACATCCGGATAAGCCAGTCAAAGATCATGACCGACCACACGTAATGGATCTCGGCCTTCACCACCACCGCAAGCAGCGCCGCCAGCGGCAGCCTCACAAACCACATGCCCGCGATCGTTCCGAACATGATGAAGCCCGTGTCCCCTGCTCCCCGGAGCGCCCCTCCCACGACCATGGTGATGGCAAGGGGCACCTGGGCAAAGGCAACGATCTTCATATACAGAATACCGTACTTTATCACATCCGGGTCGCTGGTGAAAGCCCGGAGCAATATATAGGGGAAGAAGAAAAAGACCATGCCCATCGCCGCCATGAGGAGAACAGCAAGGCGGTTCGCTTCGTAGGCGGAGATTCGCGCATCCTGCTCCCTGCCGGCGCCAAGGTTCTGCCCTACCAGGGTGGCCGCTGCCACGGCAATGCCATAGCCCGGCATGAACGAAAAAGCTTCGACGGCCAGTCCCACCTGGTGCGCCGCATACACGGTCGTACCGTACAACAGGATCACCTTGGCAAAAAGCAGGGACCCGGTGTTCTGGAGCAGCCGGTCGATAAAGATGGGATAGCCCAGTTTAACGGTCATGGCCGTGAACCGCATCTCCAGATGCCTGCTCGCTGCAACATAGCCTTTATGCACTGACCGCAGCAACAGGAACGCGGCGCCGAGGCATTCGGAGATGGCGATCGCAATAGCTGCTCCCTTTACTCCAAGCGCCGGAAATCCAAAACGTCCGTAAATGAGCGGATAGGCCACGACAACATGTAAAATGTTCACGAGCATCACGGCATAGAGCGGTGTCTTGGTATCGCCGGTGCCGTGCATGATGCCGGAAAGGACATTGAGCGCGATGGTGAACAAGATGAACGAAAAAAGGATCGTTGTATATTCCGCGAGGATCCCCTGCACAACCGGGTCAGCGCCGAGCAGCGCCGCGACCTTCCCGCCGAACATGAGACCGATAACGGTAATGACAGCCGCTGCCGCGATGACCAGCAGCATGGCCTGATAAGCCGCTTTGGCCGCCTCCTGCCTGCGGTCAGCCCCCCATAATTGCGCGACCAGCACCGTCACGCCGATATTGATGCCCCAGGACAGGCTCATGACCACAAAGACCATAAGCTGCGCCATGCCCACGGCGGCAATGGCGGACGCACCGAGGCCGCCGACCAGGAAAATGTCGACGATGCCGACCGAACGCTGGAGCAGGCTTGAGAGCACAACGGGCAGAGCCAGGGAGAAGACTTTTTTTCGGATGTTTGTTTGCATGAGGGGTTGAAACGTAGTGATACAACAATTGGCGGCGGTTGTAAAGCTATTCTTGATAGCGCGGTGAACGAGTGAGATCGAGAGGCGGGCTGCTGATTTCAGCTGTCAGTCGAGCTTTTAGAAATCCTCAATTTCAGACAATAAACGAAGCCGTAGGCCCGATGCGACCGATAATTATGGTAAGTTGCAGTTCATGTGATGATCGTGATAACACCACCAAGAAGCGCCGCTATACTTGCTGCGACACCTCCGATAAAAAGAATAGGGCCCCTTTCGTGCGATAGCGCTCGCTGAAGTATGGATCGAAATACGGTACTAAGTTGCGACTTCGCTGGATATAGGATGAGTGCAAGTGTTGTTTTCCGAATTAATCCGGTCTAATCTTCCTGATTAAAGCAACCCTTTCACATTCGTCCGGCCTCTTTGAAGCAAAAGAACCGGAGGGATCGCC
>JAYTJE010000189.1:0-2673 GCA_043731355.1 Nitrospirota bacterium | reverse complement strand
GCCATCGGCGGTGTGGTCGCGAACCGCGCCATCGGCCTCGGCATGAAGGTCCTGGCCTACGATCCGTTCATTTCCGCGGAGAAGGCGAAATCACTGGGCATCGAGCTTGCTGACCTGCCCACGATCTACAAACGGTCGGATTTCATCACGGTGCACACGCCCAAGACCAAGGAAACGGCCAACCTGATCAACAAGGCCACCATCAGCCAGATGAAGGACGGCGTACGCATCATCAACTGCGCGCGCGGCGGCATTGTGAACGAGACTGACCTGTATGAAGCGCTGAAAAGCGGCAAGGTCGGCGGAGCCGCTTTTGACGTGTTCGAGAAGGAGCCGCCGGAGAACCATCCGCTGCTCACGCTTGACAACTTCATCGCCACGCCGCATCTGGGCGCTTCCACGCTCGAGGCGCAGGAGAACGTGGCCGTGGCCGTGGCGGAGCAGATAGTGGACTATCTTATTGCCGGGACCGTGCGGAATGCTGTGAATGTACCGTCAGTTCCCGCGGACCAGCTCCCGACGCTCAGCCCCTACATCAACCTTGCGGAGCGCATGGGCCTGTTCCAGGCGCAGCTCTGCGAAGGCGGCCTAACGCAGGTGACGGTGGAGTACAGCGGCGAGGTGACGAACCTCAAGCAGGAGCCGATCACACTGGCAGCTCTCAAGGGGCTGCTCACACCGATCGTGAACGAGAACGTGAACTATGTGAACGCCCCGCTCATTGCCAAGGACCGCGGCATCGAGCTCAAGGTGTCCAAGTCAACCGACACCACCGAATACACGAGTCTTATCACGATCAAGGTCAAGGCCGGCGGCAAGGACCTTTTGGTCGCAGGCACGCTGAACAGCAAAAAAGAACCCCGCATCATCCAGGTGGACAATTTCCCCATGGAGACCGTGCCTGACGGGGACATGCTCGTGCTCATGAACAACGACAAGCCGGGCGTCATCGGCGGCATCGGGACGGTCCTGGGACAGAACGGGATCAATATCGCCCGCATGCAGTTCGGCCGCGAGAAGCAGGGCGGGTTGGCCATGTCGGTCGTGAGCATCGACGGCGCCGTGTCCGATGATCTTATGGTAAAGATCAGGCAAATGCCGAACGTACTGAACGTGAAACAGGTAAAGATATAATGCAAATTGCGGAATGCGGATTGCGGAATGCGGATTTGTTGAAGGAGTCATCATGCCTGTTTTAGTTGTTGTCGGCGCACAGTGGGGAGATGAAGGCAAGGGAAAGATCATCGATTTGCTCACGGAGCGGGCAGATGTGGTCGCGCGCTACCAGGGCGGCCACAATGCCGGTCATACCGTGGTAGTGGGTATGAACGAGTTCATTCTGCACCTGATCCCCTCGGGCATTCTGCATAAAGGCAAAAAGTGCATCATCGGGAACGGCGTGGTCGTGGACCCGGCGGCGCTCCTCGAAGAGATGGATGCCATGGCCAAGCGGGGCGTCAAGTTCGAGCAGAGCCTGCTCATCAGCAGGAACGCCCATCTCATCATGCCGTACCACAAGGCCCTCGATGTGGCGAGCGAAAAGTTGAAGGGAAATAAAAAGATCGGGACGACCGGCCGGGGCATCGGGCCCGCCTATTCCGACAAGATCAACCGCAAGGGCATTCGCATGGCCGATCTTCTGGACGAAAAGATTTTCCGCGAAAAACTGTCCTGCAATACCGGCGAAGCGAACTTCATGCTCGAGCGTTTCTATAACGCGCCGCTGGTGAATCAGGACCAGGTCTATGACGAGTACCTGGGCTACGCCAGGAGACTCAAGAAATACATTGCCGATACCACGCTCTATCTCAATGATGCCATCGCCGGGAAGAAGAAGGTCCTTGCAGAAGGCGCTCAAGGAACCCACCTTGATGTGGACCACGGGACCTATCCCTTCGTGACCTCCTCAAGCCCTACGGCCGGAGGCGCTTGCACCGGGCTTGGCATCGGGCCGAATACGATCACCGAGGTTGTGGGCATCGTCAAGGCGTACACCACGCGTGTCGGCAGCGGCCCCTTTCCCACGGAACTGAATGATACGACCGGCGAACTGTTGCGCGAGCGCGGCAAGGAATACGGAGCAACGACGGGCAGGCCGCGGCGGTGCGGCTGGGCCGATACGCTTGTTATCCGGCATGCGGTCCGGGTGAACGGAATGACCAGCATCGCCCTGACCAAGCTGGATGTGCTCGATACGCTTGATGAACTGAAGATCTGCGTCGGCTATAAGCACAAGGGAAAACTGTACGAAGAAATGCCATCGGAGCTCGCCGTGCTGGAGCAGGGATTTCCCCAGTATATCACCATGCCCGGCTGGAAGCAGACGACCATCGGCATTAAAAAATATGAGGACCTGCCGAAAAAGGCCCGGGCCTATGTGGAAAAGCTTTGCAAACTCTGCGGGGTAAAGCCGTCCATCATTTCAACGGGTCCGCGCCGCGACGAGACCATTATTCTCGAACGGCCTTTTCAGACGGTAAAGAAAAGGTAAAAGGGGTTTTCTTCGAAGCGCACGGTTTGCATGGTATCCGCGCAGTTCCCCTGTCTTGTCCTGTTTTTTGTTGACAACAGCCCGCTTTCTTTGCTAATATACGCCTCTTCCATCGAGGTCGATGGGCCGGTAGCTCAGTTGGTAGAGCACCGCCCTTTTAAGGCGGGTGTCCTGGGTTCGAG
>JAYTJE010000188.1:0-9148 GCA_043731355.1 Nitrospirota bacterium | reverse complement strand
GACGCTCTACGTCAAACGCGTCCAGATCATGGACCACTGCGAGCAGCTCATCCCCGAATATCTCCGCTTTGTGAAGGGCGTGGTGGATTCGTCGGACCTTCCGCTGAACGTATCGCGCGAGATCCTGCAGAACAACAAGCACGTGGAGGTCATTAAACGGAACCTCGTGAAAAAGGTCCTCGACACCCTGGCGGACATGAAGAAGAACGAGGCTGACTCGTATCGCAACTTTCACACGGAGTTCGGCAGGGTCCTGAAGGAAGGCATTCATTTCGACCATGCGCGCAAGGAGCAGATCGCGGACCTGCTGCTCTTCCCCTCCCTCAAGACCGAAGCAGGCAAGGTCACTACGTTCGACGACTATGTAAGGGACATGCCGCTGGCGCAGACCGAGATCTATTACATAACAGGCAAGGCCGATGAAAATGTGCTCCATTCTCCCTACCTCGAAGCGTTCCGCGAGAAGGGCTATGATGTGCTCATCATGACCGACGACATCGACGACATCATCATGGGCGGGCTTCAGGAGTACAAGGGCAAGAAGATCAAGTCCGTGATCAAGGGAGATATCAACCTCGACAAGACCGAGCCGGCGGAAAAAGAAAAGTCGAAGGAGAAGTTCGAGAAGCTGCTTGCCGCGATGAAAGAGCAGTTAAAGGACGAGGTGAAAGATGTTCGTCTTTCCGGCCGTCTCACGGACTCCGCCTGCTGCCTGGTCGCCGACGAAGGCGGGCTCGATCCGCAGATGGAGCAGATGCTGCGGGCCATGGGACAGGACGTTCCGTCCAGCAAACGGGTCCTGGAGATCAACCCTGCTCACGGCGTCTTCGAAGTGATGAACCGGTTCCTTGAAAAGGGCGGACAGGACGAGCTCATAAAAGAATATACCGACCTGCTGTACAACCAGGCGTTGCTGCTCGAAGGGTCAAAGCTCAAGGACCCGGCGGGCTTTGCAAAAACAATAGCAAAGCTGATGCTCGATAATGTGACGCGGTAAAATACGGGATTGGAAAGATGGTAAAACATGTTTCCTGAGCTCTGTGTCAGTCTGCCCCCATGGGTAGATCAATTCGTGAAAGCTGCTCCTGACGTGTTCCCGGGCGCGGAAGAGCGGATGCGTTTTGTCATTGCCCTGGCCCGCCAAAATATTCAGCAGGGGACCGGCGGACCCTTTGCCGCGGCGGTTTTTGACGGAACGGGCCGGCTTGTTGCGCCAGGGGTCAATCTGGTGACTTCCTTGAACTGCTCCGTGCTGCACGCGGAAATCGTTGCGCTTATGCTTGCGCAAAAGGCGCTTGACCGGTACGACCTGAGTGAAGGAGGCAGGCGGCGTTTCGGCCTCGTGTCAACCACGGAACCCTGCGCCATGTGTTTTGGGGCCGTGCCCTGGTCGGGGGTTTCGCGGCTGGTCTGCGGAGCGCGCGACGAGGATGCGCGGGCCATTGGTTTCGACGAGGGGCCCAAGCTTACGGACTGGGTGTCAGCCTTGAACAGCCGCGGGATCACGGTGCGGCGTGATGTGCTCCGGATGGAAGCAGCGGCAGTGCTTCGGGAATACGTCGCTGCCGGCGGGGTGCTCTACAATGCCGGGCGTACTAACGGGATGCAATAAAATAAATGGAGCAGATTGATAGAAGACGCTGGAACACGGAAGACGCGGACCAAGTTTCTCCGACGGCATCACTTCTGCCGCCGGCTCCTGGTGGTCCCGGTCCTCTCGATATACAAAACGTCATTTAGTACACGATAGTCCGTTCTTAGAAGCTGCTTTCCAAATTCCTTCCCGTTTAGCAGCGAGCTCCCCGGACACTGATACGTTGGACCGCCGGTCTGTATTTCCCGCTGGCGCCAAGGACAACCTGCAGCGCTCGCGTCGCTCCCGCTGGCACAGGAAAGACCCAACGAGCGGCGCCCGTTAGGATGTTTCCCGGCATACTGATATGCATCATAGCGCCCATTTTTAAAAAAGCGGATAGTGTACGCCATCAGCCGCTCATCAGCACAAGCGGCGGAAATTTTTGGTACACTACTACTATTCGTCTAACAAGGAGGAACCATGGAACTGAGCCCAAAAACAAAGATCGATGACCTTTTGAAGGATTACCCGTTCCTGCTGGACTATCTTGTTGGCCGGTCGACGTCGTTCAGCCTGCTGAAGAACCCGGTCATGCGAAAGACCGTCGGCAAAATGGCCACCCTGGCGCAGGCGTCCGCGCTCGGCGCGGTCCCGATCGAAACACTGCTTGTCGATCTTGCCGCCGAGATAAAGGCAAAGACCGGGACAGCGGTCGTGATCAGCCACGGGAGCAACGAGATCATCGAGGCGCTTGACGATGACAAAACACGCCAGGCAGTGCTGAAAGGCATCATCCGCGACCTGCACAAGGGTGTCGATATGGCAGTGCTCAAGAAGCGCTTCCATGAACTTATCAAGGACATCGACGCTTCCGAGATCGCTCACCTGGAGCAGCAGCTCATGAACGAGGGCATGCCCGAGAGCGAAGTGCGGAGGCTCTGCGACGTACATGTTGAAGTGTTCAAGGAATCGCTTTCCCAGCAGGAGGTGCCTTCGCTTCCGCCGGGGCATCCGATCAACACGTTCATGCTCGAGAACCGGGCTGCGGAAGGGATCGCGCACGAACTGGGCCATGTACTCGCGAAGCTCGATGATACGACCGACAAGGAAGTCTTTCAGCAACACCAGCCCCGGCTCGCTTTGCTCATTGAAAAGCTTTCGCAAATCGATCTGCATTATCTGCGAAAAGAAAACCAGCTGTTCCCGATCCTGGAGAAGCACGGCATTACCGCCCCGTCGCAGGTCATGTGGGCGCTGCATGACGATATACGCACCGCGCTCAAGTCCGCCCAATCAGGGGTCCGGGATGCGCAGGCGCCCGAGGTGTTCAACAGCATCAAATACGGCATGAAGAGCATCACGGATATGATCTACAAGGAAGAACACATCCTCTTCCCCATGGCCAAGGACCTGCTGACCGACGAAGAGTGGCTCGCGGTCAGGAGCGGCGAGGCCGAGGTGGGATACGCCTGGATCACGCCCGGCACGGGCTGGATGTCTGATGCCGCGCCTGCGGCAGTAAGCGCAGCGTCTCATCAGGATCTGTTGCTCGATACGGGCCATCTCTCGCTTACGCAGCTGAACCTGATGCTGAAACACCTGCCGATCGACATATCGTTCGTGAACAAACAGGACGAGGTGCTCTACTACTCCGCGCTCAAGGAGCGGCTCTTTCCCCGGAGTCCCGGCGTTATCGGCAGAAAGGTCCAGAACTGTCATCCCCCCAAAAGCATGAACATGGTGCAGAAGATACTCGACGAGTTCAAGGCCGGCAGGCGGGACACGGCGGATTTCTGGATCCAGATGAAAGGCAAATTCATTCTGATCCGCTACTTTGCCGTGCGCGACGACCAGGGCGTGTACCAGGGAACGCTCGAAGTAAGCCAGGACGTGACAGACATCAAAAAGCTTGAAGGACAGAAGCGGCTGCTGGATTGGGATCAGGCGTCCAGCCCATCCTGAACCTTGCCTTTTGTTGCGGATTGGAGTAACTTCATAACTACTATCACAGACCGGTCTGAGGGCGGAAGCACACGTATGACGATGAATGAAAATACTAAAAACGATGCTATGGACCGTTTCGTGGTGGTGGTGGACGGAGATACCAACGACCTGGTCTATACCGCAATCCTGCTCCAGCGCTTTGAGTTCCAAGTCTGCACGGCACGGTCCGCCGCCGAAGCCCTGGAAATGATCGCGGTCATGCCGCCGGTGCTTGTGGTAACTTCGCAGGAAGTGCTGGATATGAGCGGCTATGACCTGGTCCTGCGGCTCAGGCTCGATCCACGCACCTCGGAGGCGCCGGTCATTGTTCTCACCCACGCGGGCGACCTGCCGATGTTGCAGCGGTTTCGCGAGGCGGGTGTCTCGACCTGTCTTGACAAGCCGGTGCAGGTCGAGACGCTCTACACCGCGGTCCAGGCCGCGGTGTCCAAACCGCGCAAGAACCTGCGCATCACGACGGAGCTGCCGGTGACCGTGAATGGCGTGCTCCTCTCCAGCAACGCCGGCGAGTGCGCAACGGTGCTCTCGGAGCACGGCATGTACATCCGTACGCTGAAACCCGCAGTCAAGGGCACCCGGGTTGCCATCACGATCCTCATCAAGAACAAGATCGTCCCGGTGGAGACCGTGGTGCTGATACCTATGGACAGCTCCAGGGCCTGTTCAAGGAGCCGGGCATGGGGCTTGAGTTCGTCCGCATCAATTCCGAGGACCGCGAGCTCATCAGGCAGTATATCCGCGAAGAGATCACGCAGGGTGTCGCGCCAAGCAGTGCCGGCCGGCTGGCGCTGCCGGACGAGGAGTAGCGCCGGGCCGCGAAAAAACGGGGCTGCCGGTGCGTTCACCGCACCCGACCCCGCGGCTAAAGGGAAAAAACCATGCAAAAATTGTCGAAGCAGGACCTGCTGTTTCTCTCGTCTTCGACCGGAGACGCATCGAACTGCGATCTCTCGAACGTGCGGCTGCACAATCTTGACCTTCTCGGCATGTGCTTCGACGGTTCGCTGTTCACGGGCGCGGACCTCAGCAGTTCCAACCTGAGCGGGTCGAGCTTTCGGAACGCGGATCTGTCGGGATGCAATATGAGCAGCTCTAACTTTACGGGCTGCTCCTTCGAGCATGCCCGCCTCGAAAAGACCGACCTCACGTTCTCGACCTTCGTGGGAGCGGATTTCGGGAACGCCGCGCTTCGGGAGGCGAACTTCACGAACTCGAAGCTTTCGGCGGCCCGATTCGAGAACGCCGACCTTACGTCGGCGAACCTCCAGATGACCGACGCCGCCATGATCCGCTGCGCCGGGGCCACGCTCGGGTCAATGCAGGCCCGCAGCGCGAGCATGCCTGGCGCCGATCTTTCCCGGGCCGATCTGCGCGGAGCGAAACTGTACGGCACGGACCTGAGCAATGCATGCCTTACGTCGGCGGACCTGCGTGATGCGGACATCCTCGATGCCACGCTCATTGCCGCGGACCTGACGAACGCCGACCTGCGCGGCGCACGTTTTAAACGGACCGACCTGACCCGGGCGAAGCTGGAAGGATTGAAGCATGATGAGGCATTGAGTGATCTCGTGTCACGGTATCGTCGGCGCTAAGGGAATCACAACGCACGTGAAGGAGAAGCGTCCATGGCAAGTATTGTAGCGAAGCGGCCCGTTGTGGGCGTGGCCGCAGGGACCATCTTCGCCGCCCTGGGCTCGCTGCTTATCTCGGTTAAAGGGACGCAGCAGGGCATGGCAAGTGTTGTAAGCGGATTGTATACCGTGGCAGGCTATTTTCTGCTGCTGGTCGCGGCGCTCTCAATGGTTGCCGGTGTTGTGGGAATAGGGAGCAGGTTCCGGGGGGCCGTAAGACCTCCGAACAGGAGCAAGGAAAAAGCCTGAGAAAAAATATTCTCAGGCTTTTATTATAATGTGATCTTCCGGTAACCGAAGATTAGTTCGTCGACGCCATGAGCCGTTCCTTGTCCTGGAAAAGCACGTCGCACTTGTTGGTATAAAGCTTCTGCACGACGCCCTTGCCGAAGGTGTCGTGGTTGACAATATCGCCGACGCGGTACTTTGAACCCATGCTGTAGGAATGCTCCTTGCCCCGGGCGCCGGCAATGCCGTGTTCCCAGAGCGAAGCCGCGTTCTTTGCGCTGTCGCCTTTTTTTGCCCTGGGCGCCCTGACCTTCGGAGGGTCCGCGGGATTCCTGAACTTGTGCACACTGCCGCAGGTCTTGCATTTTACCTTCGCGATCGCCTCTCCGTCCATGGCAACAATCGTATGGTCGAGGTTCAATTTGCACTTGGTGCAGAGCGACGCAATGTTTTCACCTGCCGAATATTTTTCGAGCATAAACCCTCCTGTTGAGTAACGCCTGGTATTCAAGAAGGACCATTATACACCTATTTCTGGAAAAAAGCTCTAACTCTTTTGAGGTGACCGGACAAGGGTTTTGTTCCCGCGGACAGGGTCGGGCAGCAATGAGGCAGAAAAATAGTTTGCAAAGTGGTTGAAATGTTGGGTCTTATTGTACTCTACTGCATCGCTGCAACGGTACGGGAATGATTAGACAGAAGAAGGAGCACGGCATGAACGGGGTCGGCGACAGGAACCGGAGTAAACAGTATATTCTGCTCATCATTGGCAACAGCGAAGAGCGCCTCCAAACAGGCCAGCTGCTCCAGAAGTTCGGCTACTCCCTCTATGCGGTTTCCACGGTGGCAGCGGCGATGGATTTTTTTTGCGTTGCGCATCCTGCCGGCGTGATCGTTGACGCGGCCCTGGAAGGGCTTTCCATGTTGACGCTGATCAGGAAGGACCTTCGCTTTTCGGAAATACCCGTCATCCTGATACGGTCGGCTCTTGGGCAGGACCTGCATACCGGGATCCGGGCCGCGGCCTGCCTCGAAAAGCCGGTCACCGCCGATGCGCTGTACGCGGCCGTCCAATCAGCGCTCGAGAACACCAACCGCCGGAATATCCGGGTCTCAACCTCGCTGAAGGCAAAGGTCGGGGCCAGCGAGGTGGTGGGGGCCGTTACCAACCTGTCCGAATTTGGCTTGTTCTTCCAGGCGCGCGACCTGCTGCCGGTGAACATTGTGGTGCCCGTAAGTTTCGAGCTCAAGGGCAGGACCATCAGAACCAAGGCGGTGGTGGTGTATGGCTGCGCGTTCGAGGAAGGGTCCTCCCGGGAGCCGGGCATGGGAATGAAGTTCATCACGATCAGCCACGAGGACCGGGCGCTGATCAAAGCGTTTGTTCTCGAGCGGCTGAATGAAGGGGCCGTGGTCTCGGGTTAGGGGGGCAGGGTCCGGGGTCCAGGGATCAGACTTAACGGCAACCACGCTAAAAACTTCATGCCATTCCGCATTTGCATTGCCACGCCTGAACCCTGGCCCCCGGACCCTGTACCCTGTGTTCTCTCTACTGTCCCAAACTCAGCGCCTGGCCTATGGCGGGGATAAAATCTTTTTTCCGCGACATGACGCGCGGCACGGTGCAGGTATCGTTCACCACGGTCACGCCGAAGGCTTTTTCCACGATCCAGACCTGGCCCCGAAGCAGGATGCGCTCCTGCACCTTGCCGAGGGGGTTCAGCACCAGGAGCGCCGTGAGGTCATAGTTGTTCGCCACGCGCAAACGTTCGAGCTCCGCCACCAGCTCCCGCTCCCGCTGATCGATCTCGGAACAGTCCAGGGACATCATCTGGCTCACGCCGAGCTTCTTCCCGCCTATCAGGAACTCCTTAAAGTCGGCCGCGATCAGCTCCGCAGCGCTCCGGTCCTCGATGTTGATGCTCGCGTGCAGCAGCTCCCGGGAATAGGACGGAATGTCCACGTTTGCGATCTCTGCCAGGCGCTTCGCCGCGACATGGTCGCGCTCGGTCGTGGTAGAAAGCGTCAAAAGCAGTGTGTCCGAAAGAATGCCGGACAGAAGGATGCCGGCGAGCTCTTTTGGGATGTGCGTCTGGTACAGGAACATGATGCCGGCAACGACGGTGCAGGTGCTGCCGACGGGGTCGTTGTACACATAAATGGGCGCGGTGGTGGAGATGTCGCCCACGCGGTGGTGGTCGATGATCTCGAGGATCTCCGCTTCCTCGATGCCGTCCACGGCCTGCGAGAGCTCGTTATGGTCAACGAGAATGGCCAGTTTGCGCACCGGCTTCAGCAGGTCCGTGCGGGTGATGATGCCGATCAAACGGCGGTCGCTGTCGACCACGACCACGGAGCGATAGTCCGACTCGACGATCTTGACGCGCACGTCCGAGATCGGCGCGTACATTCCGACCGAGGGGCAGTTCGTGGTCATGATGGACGATACCGGCTCCGACATGGTCATAAGCTGGACCGTGGCAAAGGCGGGATGGGGGGACGAGAGGAGCAGCACGCCTTTTTCCGTGGCCGCGGCGATCACCTCGTTCGCCAGAATAGCGTTGTCCGTCACGATCACGGCGGAGCAGTCCGAGCGAATGAGCTCGAGCTGGACCTCGTTCTGGTCGCCCACGACCACCACATCGCCCGGACGCAGCCGGTTCAGCAGGGCGCCGCGCTGCATGGCTGCAATGAAGACCCTGCCGGTGAGGACCGTAAGTTGCTTCGCATTGCTCATGACCCGCGCATCAAGCGTTTTGAGCAGGATGTCAAGCTCGATGGGCGCCTTCGACAGGTCCGTAAAACCCACACTGTCCATATAATGGCGCGCGATGTCCTTGAGCCCTACCACACCGGCAAGCCTGCCCGAGTCGTCCACCACGGGCACGGACCGCACGTTCTGATCGCGCATCATGAGCGCCAGGGCCTTGATGGAGTCCTGCACGTGGACGGCGATCGGTTTTTTGAGGTCCAGGTCGCTGACCGTCGCGACCAGGCTGTCGATCTCGGCCGAAGGGGGCACGCCGAACCGCTCCAGCACAAAGCTCGTTTCGTGGTTCAGCTTGCCGGCCCGCGCAGGCGTGAACACGTAGCGCTTGTCCGTGATGTTCTTAAAGTAAGCATAGGCGATCGCCGAACAGACCGAATCCGTGTCGGGCGTGGTGTGGCCGGTGACATACACATTTTTAACGCGGTTGGGGCTCATAGGGCTCATCTCTCTTTCCAATCGTATTGGAGAAGTATTACCGTATTAACCCGTC
This sequence comes from Nitrospirota bacterium, assembly GCA_043731355.1. Lineage (GTDB taxonomy): Bacteria > Nitrospirota > UBA9217 > UBA9217 > UBA9217 > GWC2-56-14. The sequence goes on along the minus strand of JAYTJE010000188.1, from coordinate 446 downwards.
CATTGTCAAGCCTGGAATAGGGGCGAACCGGAAAAGACCAAAGAAAACACCCTTTTTACCCTTGACACCCCCTCCGGTTTTGTATATAGTGTCAATTCTGCAAACGACTGGGAGATCGTCCAGTGGTAGGACGGCAGACTCTGACTCTGTCTACGGGGGTTCGAATCCTCCTCTCCCAACCAGTTCTCTCTCTTTTCTTAAGCACGGTCCCATCGTCTAGCGGCATAGGACGCTGGCCTCTCACGCCGGAGACACGGGTTCGATTCCCGTTGGGACCACCATTTCACAATCCAAAGACATCCAACTGAGTGCAAAAGCCCCTATTTTATAGGGGCTTTTTCTTTTTTGTGTGCCGAGCATGTTCGACAGCTTGGAGGTGCAAGTCCTCTACCCAGCCTGATGGAGGCGAAGGGTTAGCGAAGCGCAAGGGCGTCATCGTGAGATGG
>JAYTJE010000187.1:0-9422 GCA_043731355.1 Nitrospirota bacterium | reverse complement strand
TACCACGAAGACGACATCGACCACTTCGGCAACCGTCGGGTACGCACCGTCGGCGAGCTCATCCAGAACCAGCTGCGCGTGGGGCTCTCGCGCATGGAGCGCGTCGTGCGCGAGCGCATGACCACGCACGACCCCGAGGCGATCACGCCGATGGCGCTGATCAACATCCGTCCGGTCGTCGCGGCCATCAAGGAGTTCTTCGGGACTTCACAGCTGTCGCAGTTCATGGATCAGGTCAATCCGCTTTCGGGACTGACCCACAAGCGTCGCCTTTCGGCGCTCGGTCCGGGTGGTCTGTCGCGTGAGCGCGCCGGGTTCGAAGTCCGCGACGTTCACTCGAGCCATTACGGTCGTATGTGCCCGATCGAAACTCCCGAAGGCCCGAACATCGGGCTCATCGGAAACCTGGCGTCGTATGCCCGGGTCAACGATTACGGGTTCATCGAGGCGCCGTACCGGGAAGTAAAGAGCGGCAAGGTGACCGACAAAATAGAATATCTTTCGGCCGTCGACGGCGAAAATTATGTGATCGCCCAGGCGAATACTCCGTTCGACGGACGGGGAAAGCTGACCGTGGACAGCGTTTCGGCGCGCGTTGGAGGCGAGTTCAAGCTGGTGACCGCCGAGGAAGTGCAGTACATGGATGTGTCGCCGAAGCAGATCGTTTCGGTCTCTGCCGCGCTCATTCCGTTCCTGGAAAATGATGACGCGAACCGCGCGCTCATGGGCTCGAACATGCAGCGCCAGGCAGTGCCGCTCCTCAGGCCCCAGGCGCCCGTGGTCGGCACCGGCATGGAGCGTGTGGCGGCGCGCGATTCCGGCGCGATTGCCTCTGCGAAACGCGATGGCATCGTGGAGACGGTTGATTCCACGCGCATCGTGGTGAAGGGTGAGGACGCCAGGGGCAGGACGGTCGTTGATACCTATCCGCTCACCAAGTTCCACCGCTCAAACCAGAACACGTGCATGAATCAGAAACCGATCGTTCGCATCGGCGATAAGGTTAAAAAAGGGCAGATCATCGCCGACGGACCGGCAACGGACCTGGGCGAACTTGCACTCGGCCAGAACGTGCTCGTCGCATTCATGCCCTGGAGCGGCTACAACTATGAAGACGCTATCATCATCAGCGAAAAGCTGGTGCGGGAAGATCGTTATACTTCGATCCATATTGAGGAGTTCGAGATCGAAGCCCGTGACACCAAGCTGGGGAAAGAAGAAATAACGCGCGATATTCCCAACCTCGGCGAGGAGACGCTTCGGAACCTCGATGAGAACGGTATTATCTACGTCGGCGCTGAAGTGATGCCCGGCGACATTCTTGTCGGCAAAGTGACTCCGAAGGGTGAAACCCAGCTTACTCCCGAGGAAAAACTGCTCCGGGCGATCTTCGGTGAAAAGGCCGGTGATGTGCGTGATGCCTCGCTCTATGCGCCGCCGGGCATCGAAGGCACTGTTATCGATGTCAAGGTCTTCTCGCGCAAAGGCGAGGACAAGAACGAACGACTGAAAACACAGGAAAGCGAAGAAATCTCGCGTCTGCAGAAAGAGTACCAGGAGGAGTTCCGCGCGGCCAAGGAAGACCGGGCCAAGCGAATCAGACGGCTCCTTATCGGGAAAACCGCGGCGGACAAGGTCGTTAATTCCAAGACAGGCAAAACCGAACTGGCAAAAGGAAAAAAAATAACCGTCGAGGCGCTCGACAGCCTCCCCGAGAAGGATTTCGTCAAGATCAAGGTCGAGTCCGAGGATTATCCGGCCAAACTCCAGGAAATCCTGGACAGCGCCGACAATCAGCTTGGCATCGTCGAGACCATGTATGAAGAAAAGATCGGCAGGTTGAAGCGCGGCGATGACCTTCCTCCGGGCGTGGTAAAGTTAGTCAAGGTTTATGTCGCCATGAAGCGCAAGCTTTCGGTCGGCGATAAAATGGCCGGCCGGCACGGGAACAAAGGCGTGGTTTCAAGGATCGTTCCCGAGGAGGACATGCCCTGCCTTCCCGATGGCACTCCTGTTGAGATCGTGCTGAACCCCCTCGGCGTTCCTTCGCGTATGAACGTGGGACAGATCCTCGAGACGCACCTCGGCTGGGCTGCGAAGGCGCTTGGTCTGCATGTGGCAACGCCGGTTTTCGATGGCGCGTCGGAGGAACGGATCCGCACCTTGCTGAAGGAGGCGAAGCTGCCGCCCACCGGCCAGTCCATCCTCTATGATGGCCGGACCGGAGAGCCCTTCGACAAGCCGGTAACGGTTGGCTATATGTATATGCTGAAGCTCCATCACCTTGTTGACGACAAACTGCATGCCCGCTCCATCGGGCCTTATTCGCTCGTGACGCAGCAGCCGCTTGGCGGCAAGGCCCAGTTTGGCGGCCAGCGTCTGGGTGAAATGGAAGTCTGGGCGCTCCAGGCATACGGTGCGGCCTATTGTCTCCAGGAATTTCTGACCGTGAAGTCGGATGACGTGTCCGGCAGAGCGAAGATGTACGAGGCTATCGTCAAGGGAGAAAACACCCTTGAACCCGGCCTGCCGGAGTCGTTCTATGTGCTCATTAAGGAGCTCCAGAGTCTCTGTCTCGATGTGGAACTGATCGAGCGCAAGAACGAGAAAGAGCGTGTTATCGGTCTCGAAAAAATATCCTCGGCGCGGTAATCACCGAGAAGCGATATTTCTGACTGGTGCAACCCGGGCAATTGCCCGGTCCAGGTAACGGTTTAGCAGGGCGTGATGTTGTGCCCTTTCCAGGGAGGTTCACTGTGGAAGATAGACAGATAACGGAAAACAAAGCCAGAACAGACGTCATGAACCTGTTCGAGAAACCAAAAGATATCAGTTTCGATGCGATGCGGATCCGTATTGCCTCGCCCGAACGCATCAGGGAATGGTCGTATGGCGAAGTAAAAAAGCCGGAGACCATCAATTACCGGTCATTTAAGCCCGAGCGGGACGGACTGTTCTGCGCCAAGATCTTCGGCCCGATCAAGGACTGGGAATGCCTTTGCGGAAAATATAAACGCATGAAGCACCGCGGCATCGTCTGCGATAAGTGCGGAGTAGAAGTGATCCAGTCAAAGGTCCGGCGCGAACGCATGGGCCATATCGAGCTTTCATCGCCGGTTGCCCATATCTGGTTCCTTAAAGGCCTGCCGAGCCGTATCGGCACACTCCTTGATATGACGCTCCGCCAGCTTGAAAAGGTCCTTTATTTTGAAGGATACGTGGTTGTTGACCCCCTTGACACGCCGCTCAAGCATAAGGAACTCCTGACCGAGGAACGGTTCCGCAAGGCCCAGCTTGAGTATGGATCGAGCGGTTTTAAAGCAGGCATGGGCGCCGAAGCCATCAGGGAGCTGCTGCGCGGCGTTGAGCTCGAAACCGAGTCCGAGGAAATCCGGAAAAAAATCGATGTTGCCACGTCCATGGCCACCAAAAAGAAGCTGACGAAGCGTCTCAAGGTGATCGAAGCCTTCCGCAAGTCAGGCAACAAGCCCGAGTGGATGATCCTTGACGTGGTCCCGGTGATCCCGCCGGAGCTACGGCCGCTCGTGCCGCTCGAAGGCGGCCGCTTTGCCACCTCTGACCTCAACGATCTCTATCGCCGGGTCATTAACCGGAACAACCGTCTGCGCCGGCTTGAGGAACTGAAGGCGCCGTCCGTCATCATCAGGAACGAGAAGCGGATGCTCCAGGAAGCGGTGGATGCACTCTTCGATAACGGACGTCGCGGCCGCGTATTGCGAGGACCGAACAAGCGCCCCCTGAAATCCCTGTCAGACATGCTGAAGGGCAAACAAGGCAGGTTCCGCCAAAATCTGCTCGGAAAACGTGTGGACTATTCAGGGCGCTCCGTGATCGTTGTCGGTCCGGACCTCAAACTCCACCAGTGCGGTATCCCGAAGAAAATGGCGCTGGAATTGTTCAAACCCTTTATCTTTAATAAACTTGAAGAGAAGGGGTATGCCACGACCATCAAGAGCGCCAAGAAGATGATTGAGCGCGAGCGTCCCGAGGTATGGGACGTGCTCGAAGAGGTCATTCAGGAGCACCCGGTGCTGCTGAACCGCGCTCCCACGCTGCACCGCCTCGGGATCCAGGCCTTCGACCCGGTCCTCGTCGAGGGAAAGGCCATTCGGCTCCACCCGCTGGTGTGCGCGGCTTTTAACGCCGACTTTGACGGCGATCAGATGGCGGTCCATATTCCGCTCTCGGTCGAGGCCCAGCTTGAAGCGCGTGTGCTGATGCTCTCGGTCAATAATGTGCTCTCGCCCGCGAACGGCAGGCCGATCATGGTCCCTTCCCAGGACATTGTGCTGGGTTGTTACTATCTGACCAAGTCCCGCTCAAAAGCGGCCGGCGAAGGCATGGTCTTCTCCGGCAGGGAGGAAGTGCGGGTAGCCTACGACCAGGGCATGGTCCATATTCATGCGCGGGTCCGGTGCCGCATCAACGGCAAGCTCGAAGAAACGACCGTCGGCAGGGTGTTGTTCGGCGAGGTGCTGCCCGAGGGCATGCCGTTCTCTTCCGTGAACAAGGAAATGACCAAGAAGGAACTCGCAAAATTGATCGACGAGTGTTACCGGAGATTAGGTCTTCGGCACACCGTTGTGCTGATCGACGCCCTGAAAGAGATCGGTTTCACCTACGCAATGCGCGCAGGCATCTCGATCTGCATCTCGGATATGCACATTCCGAGCAAAAAACAGAAGTTCATCGATCAGGCGCAAAAAGAAGTTATGGAAATTCACCATCAATATACCGAGGGTCTCATCACCAACGGCGAGCGCTACAACAAGGAAATCGACATCTGGGCGAACGTGACCGAGAAGATCGCTGACGAAATGATGGCGGAGCTCGGCATGGAAGCGGTCGAGATCGGAACGGCTAAAAAGTCCGAGCTCCAGGAAGCCAAGTCATTCAACAACATATTTATGATGGCTGACTCGGGAGCGCGCGGCAGCTCGCAGCAGATCAGGCAGCTTGCGGGGATGCGTGGTCTTATGGCCAAACCGTCAGGCGAGATCATTGAAACGCCGATCACGGCGAATTTCCGCGAAGGCCTCACGGTGCTGCAGTACTTTATTTCCACCCACGGCGCCCGGAAAGGTCTTGCCGATACCGCGCTTAAAACCGCGAATTCGGGTTACCTCACGAGAAGGCTGGTGGATGTGTCCCAGGACGTCATCATTACCCAGGATGACTGCGGTACGACCGACGGTATTATCGTGGGATCGCTCGTCGAGGGCGGCGAGATCATCGAGCCGTTGTCGGAGCGTATTCTCGGGCGCGTTGCCGCCGAGGATGTCAAGGACCCGATAACCAAGGACGTGATCATCGGCACGCGCCGTGAGATCAACGAGGAACTGGTGAAGCGGCTCGAGGAATCAGGCATTGATAAGATCAAGATCAGATCGGTGCTCACGTGCCAGTCTTTGCGCGGCGTCTGCAGGATGTGCTATGGACGTGATCTGAGCCGCGGTAAGCTGGTGGACATCGGCGAGGCTATCGGTATCGTCGCTGCTCAGTCCATCGGAGAACCGGGAACGCAGCTTACCATGAGAACGTTCCATATCGGCGGTACGGCGAGTAAAGTTGTGGAACAGACGGTCCTCGAGGCAAAGAACGTCGGCATTATGAAGTATCTTAATGTGAATACGGTAAAAAACAAAGAAGGCGATTACGTGGTCATGGCCCGCAGCGGCAGCATCGCCATCTATGACGAGACCGGACGCGAACGCGAGAAATATGCGGTCATCTATGGCGCGCGGCTCAAGGTGCAGGACGGCCACAAAGTGGAAATCGGCCAGAAACTGGTGGAATGGGACCCCTATTCTCTCCCCATTCTCACGGAAATCGGCGGCAAAATCGCCTACGGTGACATTATCGAAGGGGTCACCATGCGCGAGGAAGTCGATGAAGTCACCGGATTGTCGCGTAAGGTGATCATTGATTATCCGAACCAGAACCTGAGACCGCGTATCTCGATCAAAGACCAATCCGGAAAGACCGCCAGGCTGCCCGGTTCCAATGTGGTGGCGCGCTATCTGCTGCCCGCGGGAGCGCACATCCTGGTAAACAAGAACGGCGAGGTGTTCCCGGGCGACATCCTTGTTAAGATCCCGCGTGAGACCACCAAAACCAAGGACATTACGGGAGGTCTTCCGAGGGTTGCAGAACTCTTCGAGGCACGAAAACCGAAGGAACAGGCGATCATCAGCGAAATCGACGGCACCGTGGAATTCGGCGGTTTTGTGAAAGGCATGCGCAGAATTCTGGTGAAGGACGGCATGGGGAATGAGAAAGAATACCTGATCCCCAAGGGTAAACACGTGAATGTGCATGAAGGAGACTGGGTTGCAGCCGGAGAACCGCTCATGGACGGCCCGGTCGATCCGCACGATATTCTGAGTGTTCTTGGACCGCGCGAGCTTCAGAAATATCTTGTGGATGAAGTGCAGCAGGTCTATCGTCTCCAGGGCGTGAGCATCAATGATAAGCACATCGAGGTGATTGTTCGACAGATGCTGCGCAAGGTCAGGATCGAGGAGGCAGGAGATGCGCCGTTCCTCATAGGCGAGCAGGTGGACCGGTTCAATTTTGCGCGGGAGAACGAAGCGGTAATCGCTAAAGGAGGCGTGCCCGCAACCGCGAGGCCGATCCTTCTTGGGATCACCAAGGCGTCTCTCACGACGGATAGCTTTATATCGGCGGCATCGTTCCAGGAAACGACCCGGGTGCTCACGGAAGCCGCCATTACAGGGGCTGTCGACGACCTCGTCGGGCTGAAGGAGAACGTGATCATGGGCCGGTTAATACCGGCAGGCACCGGCATGGCCGAATATCGCAACACGTTCATGGAGCCGATCGAAGAAGAAGCGGTGGAGTCCCTGTAAGCTTGTACCCGGTGAACTCCGTTGCATTTTGCCGAGGATTATTTGATCGCAGCGGAGTTTCATCGTATATTTTCGGGAATTAGTAAAAAAAATCTTGACATTCGATGGTTAGATATATATAATCATCAGGTTTTGACTCAACTTTTTCCTAAAGTTGTTATGTTATGTTTTTTAAGGAGTTATACACGTGCCTACCATTAATCAGCTCGTACGGCAAGGTCGGTCATTGGCGGCGACCAAGACCAAGAGCCCGGCTTTGAAGGGTAGCCCCCAGAAACGAGGGGTCTGCATCAGGGTTTATACCACGACACCAAAGAAGCCGAACTCCGCTCTCCGTAAGGTCGCGAGGGTCAGGCTTACGAACGGCATGGAAGTGACCACCTATATACCCGGCGTAGGGCACAATCTCCAGGAACACTCTATTGTGCTTATTCGTGGCGGCAGGGTAAAGGATTTGCCGGGTGTTCGCTATCACATCGTGCGCGGAACGCTTGATACGGTTGGTGTCGCAAATCGTAAACAGGGTCGCTCCAAGTACGGGGCAAAGCGGCCCAAGTAGCAGGGGTTGGCAGTTCAGCCGGTGCGCCGATGGCGCCAAATGCGTAAAAAAAGGAACAGCATACTATGCCAAGAAAAAGCGTTGTTGTAAAAAGAGAATCACTGCCCGATCCAAAATATCACAGCCAGATGCTCGCCAAGTTCGTGAATGTGCTTATGCGCAAGGGCAAGAAGAGCACCGCGGAGGCTATTTGTTATAAGGCGCTCGACCGGATTCAGCGGAAGACCAATGGCGACCCGATTGCCATTTTTAAGAAGGCGATAGAGAATTTGAAGCCAACCCTTGAGGTGAAGTCGCGCCGGGTGGGTGGCGCCTCCTATCAGGTTCCTATCGAGGTGAAGCAGCCCCGCAGGATGTCGCTTGCCTATCGCTGGCTCAGGTTGTATGCGTCGCAGCGGCCGGAGAAATCCATGGTGGACAAACTGGCAGGGGAAATCATGGATGCATCGAACAATACCGGTGCCGCGGTAAAAAAGAAGGAAGATATTCACCGTATGGCGGATGCCAACAAGGCATTTGCTCATTATCGCTGGTAAGTTCGTTCAAGAGAAGCGGAGGCAGTTTTGGCTAGGCAGTTTTCATTAGAAAATACACGCAACATTGGTATTATGGCCCACATCGACGCCGGTAAAACGACGACGACGGAGCGCATACTTTATTATACCGGTGTCTCTTATAAGATCGGCGAAGTACATGACGGAACAGCGGTCATGGACTGGATGATTCAGGAGCAGGAGCGCGGCATTACCATTACTTCAGCCGCAACCACCTGTTTCTGGCGTGACAAGAGAATTAATATTATTGACACTCCCGGACACGTGGACTTCACGATTGAAGTGGAGCGTTCACTTCGCGTACTGGATGGCGCCGTTGCCGCCTTCGATTCGGTGAGTGGCGTCGAGCCTCAATCGGAGACCGTATGGCGTCAGGCGGACAAGTATAGTGTTCCCCGCATAGCATTCATGAATAAGATGGACCGGATTGGCGCTGATTTCTACATGAGCGTTCAGTCCATGGTTGACCGGCTTGGCGCAAACGCGGTACCGATACAGCTCCCGGTCGGAGCGGAAGATAAGTTCCGCGGCTGCATTGACCTGGTAAAGATGAAGGCGGTTCTGTTCGACGATGAAACGCTGGGCGCAAAATTTATTGTCGATGATATACCGGCCGATCTCCTTCCCAAAGCCCGGGAATACCGCGAAAAGATGATCGAGAAGATCGCCGACGCGGACGAAGTGGTGATGGAAAAGTTCCTGAACGGCGAGACGCCGACGGAAGCTGAGATCATGGTCGCGATTCGCAAGGGAACAATTGCAATGAGCATTTTTCCTGTTATTTGCGGGTCGGCGTTCAAGAATAAAGGAGTACAGCTTCTTCTTGATGCCGTGGTGGACTATCTTCCGTCTCCGCTGGACATTCCGGCGGTCACGGGCATCGGCCCTAAAGGCGAGGAAATCGTTCGTACGGCATCTGATAGCGAGCCCTTTTCGGGAATTGCATTCAAAATTATGACCGACCCGTTTGTGGGTCAGCTTACGTTCATCCGGGTTTATTCGGGCACACTCACCTCCGGGTCGTATGTCTATAACTCTACCAAGGGAACAAGGGAACGGGTAGGCCGGTTGCTCAAAATGCACGCGAACAAGCGTGAAGAGATAGAGCAGATCTATTCCGGAGATATCTGTGCGGCAGTGGGGCTTAAAAGCACCCTCACCGGGCACACGCTCTGTGATGAGAACAAGCCCATCATCCTGGAAGCAATGATATTCCCGGAGCCGGTCATTTCAGTGGCAATTGAGCCTAAGACCAAGGCAGATCAGGAAAAGCTTGGTTTTTCGCTCCAGAAACTTATGCAGGAAGACCCGTCATTTAGGGTGATGACTGATCAGGAAACCGGGCAGGTCATCATCTCAGGCATGGGAGAGCTTCATCTTGAGATCATTGTGGATCGTCTTTTGCGCGAATTCAAGGTT
>JAYTJE010000186.1:0-4029 GCA_043731355.1 Nitrospirota bacterium | reverse complement strand
ATGCTTTGATCTTTGCAGCTATCATAATGATTTCTCCTCCCCACCCTCTACTCTAATTTACCATAGGGGAGGTGTCCCAGCTATATTGACACAGAGGGCTTTTTGACTTGGATTCCGATAGAAACATATTCCAGTTTATACTTTGATTTCGGTACTACCTCGTATAAAGAAATTTCTGCGCCAGGCTGCAGACCAAGATCTCTTAAGTAGCTAAATCTAATAGTGCGGTTTGACTGGCAGTAGGCCGGATAATCCGCACCATTAACTTCAATCGAAAACTCTTTGTTGCCACGAGGAAGAGACTTTTCTATTTTGTAAGAATTTATGACGCCCTGTTCAATATAGCTTGTCGTCAATTTTTGCGTCATAAGTAGTTTCATGGGTAACTCCTCGCAAGCCTAACCAGGTGTTTACTATAAGTAGCCTGTCATCTACCTGTAGATGCCGACCATGTATATACAGGTATATGCTTTGGCAGTTTTTTAGATTCACACAAAGCATCTACCAGTATATGCTTTTCCGGATACGTTGCATTAATATATGCCTAATCTGCGTCGTTGTCAAAGGTTCCGACGGGGTCTGACGGGGTCGTGATGAGGTCTGCGATGGGGTAATGTACGGGTATCACAATGAATAAAGAATGCTACATGTGTGTTTCAAGAATTGCAACCACAACGACAGTGGGTTGTCCGTGTATTCAAGCAGAGTATAGCTGAATGCAGCCGTCCGGAAAGCATCACAACTTCGGAGGTAAAAAAGCGGACAAGCGGAGCGCAGGAATGGGCGCTTCGCTTTTTTTATTCATACCGCAGCGCATCGATGGGATTCAGGAGTGAGGCCTTGTAGGCGGGGTAAAAGCCGAAGAAGATGCCGATAAAGCCGGAGAAGCCGAAGGCAAGCACGATCGAAAGCGGGGAGACCACGATGGGCCAGCCCGAGGCGGAGGAAATGACGGCGGACGTGGATACGCCGGCGATGATCCCGAGGACGCCGCCGACCAGCGACAGCAGGAGCGCTTCGATGATGAACTGGAGCCGGATGTCCCAGGTCTTGGCGCCGATGGCCATGCGGATGCCGATCTCCCGGGTGCGCTCGGTGACGGACACGAGCATGATGTTCATGATCCCGATGCCGCCGACGAGGAGCGAGACCGAAGCGATGGCGCCGAGCAGCATGGTCATCACATTGGTTGACTGTTCCGCTGCCTGCATGATCTGGGTGAGGTTCCGTACGCTGAAGTCGGCGTCCTGCTTCTGTCCGATATGATGCCGCTGCCTCAGCAGTTCCGTGATCTGTCGTTCGGCCACGGGCAGGCTTTCGGCGTTCTTTGCCTTGACCATGATGATCCGCACCATGCCTGGGAAGGACGTGCCGAAGAGCTTTTTCTGGGCCGTAGTAACAGGAACCATGATCGTATCGTCCTGGTCCGAACCTTGCGCGTTCTGGCCCTTGGGCGCAAGAACGCCGATCACCGTGAAGGGAACATTCTTGATCCTGATCGTCTGTCCCACGGGGTTCTGATCGCCGAAGAGGTTGTCCACCACGGTTTGGCCCAGCAGGCAGACCTTGGTCGCGCTCTTCACATCCTGTGTAGTAAAGGGTCTTCCAGCGCTCAGCTCCCATTCACGCACGGTCACCATGCCGGGCGTCGTCCCGTTGATGCCCGTTGACCAGTTCAGGTGCCCGTATACGATCTGTGCCACGCCTCCCATGCTGGGTGCCACGTCCGCCACGGCAGGGCACTCTTTGACGATCACATCGGCATCGTTCAGGTTAAGCGTGGACTGGGTCCCGCCGCCCATCCTCACGCCGCCGGAAGTCGTGGCGCCGGGCAGGATGATGAGCAGATTGCTCCCCATGATCGAGATCTGCTCGGCGATCTTCCGGCTTGCGCCGGTGCCGATGGCGACCATGGCGATCACGGCGCCCACGCCGATGATGATGCCGAGCATGGTGAGGGCCGAGCGCATCTTGTTCACCCGCAGCGCGCGGAAAGAGATCTTGAAGGTGGAGGGGATGTTTATCATAAATAATAGGGTCCAGGGTTAAGGGTTCAGGGTTCGGTGTTCGGGTTCACTGGTCCTTGAACCCTGGCTACTGGACCCTGTCTTTTCATCGCTCACGATGTGTCCGTCCGAGAACCGGATGATCCGCTTGCTGAACGCCGCGATGTCCGGTTCGTGGGTCACCAGGATGACGGTGATATGGGAATCCCGGTTCAGACTCACGAAGAGCTCCATGATCTCCACACTCGTCTTGGTATCGAGATTGCCCGTGGGCTCGTCGGCTAGGATGATCGGTGCGTCGTTCACCAGCGCCCGCGCGATGGCGACGCGCTGCTGCTGCCCGCCGGAGAGCTGGTTCGGGTGGTGACCTTCCCTGCCTTCGAGGCCCACGCTCTTTAAGGCCTTCCGTGCCCGCTCCTGCCGTTCATGCGCCGCGAAGCCGTTGTAGAGCATGGGCAGCTCGATGTTCTCCAGAGCCGAGGTCCGCGACAGCAGGTTGAATCCCTGGAACACGAACCCCAGTTTCTTATTCCTGATCTCCGCAAGTTTGTCCCGCGTAAGGCCCCCGATATCGATGCCGTCGAGAAGATAGTTTCCCTCGGTCGGCGTGTCCAGGCATCCGAGCACGTTCATGAACGTGGATTTTCCCGATCCCGACTGTCCCATGATCGCAACGAACTCACCTTTTTCGATGATCGTCGAGATGCCGTCAAGCGCACGCACTTCGACGTCGCCGAGACTGTACACTTTGGTGAGCTTTCGTGCTTCGATGAGCGCCATGTCAGAACATCCTCGGTCCTGAGGTCGACTGTGTCTTCGCCTTCTTTAACGATTCAACGATAACGGCCTGTCCTTCTTTCAGATCCCCGGACAGAATCTCGGTGTAGTTCCCATCACTGATCCCCGGCTCAATGCCGACGCGCCTCGGCTTTCCCTTCTCAAGGACCCATACGGTCGGCCCCTTCTTTTCCGGCGCGCCGGTACCTCCTTTTGCGGCTGCGCGAGGAGCGGCTGTTCCCGCCGGCCGCTCTGAGAACCGGAACCGCATGGCCCCATTCGTGATCCGGAGCACATCCTTACGCAGCGTGATAATGACCGAGACATTGGCGGTCATGCCGGGCATCAGTTTCAGGTCGCGGTTGTCAACCTTGATCACCACGTCGTAGGTGACGACGTTCTGCACGGTTATGGGCGCCTGCCGTTTCTGCCGCACCGTTCCCTTGAACGTGGTATCGGGGTAGGCATCGACGGTGAACGCAACGTCCTGTCCGAGCTTCACCATGCCGATATCAGACTCGGCAACATTCGTATCGATCTGCATTTTGGTAAGGTCCTGGGCGATGGTAAAGAGCGTCGGCGTCTGGAAACTGGCGGCCACGGTCTGGCCGATGTCCACGTTCCGGGAGATCACGATGCCGTCCACGGGCGACAGGATGCGGGTGTACCGGAGGTTCGTCTCCGCCACCGTGAGTGCGGCTTTCACCTGCGCCAGTGATGCTTTGGCACTTTCAAAATTCGTTTCCGCCGTGTCGAGGTCGCTCCGGGGAATCAGGTTTTTGGCGAACAGCTCTTTGTTTCGCTTCAGCGTCCGGTCCGCATCGAGGAACGCAGCATTCGCCTTCCCCACGTTTGCCCGCGCCTGCGCGGCCTGCGCTTCGAACATTTCGGGATCGATCTGGGCGATGAGCTGGCCTTTCGTGACCCGGGAATTGAAGTCCACGTACAGGTCCCTGATCGTGCCCGACACCTGGGTGCCGACCAGGACCGTGGTCACGGCATTGACCGTTCCGGTCGCGGTCACCGTCTGCTGAACATCGCCGCGGGACACGGGCTCGGTCCGGTACGAGGGAGCATCTCCGTTGCAGCTGAACAGGAGCGTGAAGAGGAGGCTGAAAATGATCTTTTGTTTTATCATATTAATTCCGGATCTTCTCCATGTCACTGACATAAAAATATGCTAAAAATGTCGTAAACGTCGCTCTGGAAGCGGACTTAATGATTGCCAGAGTGGCAGTAAAAATGG
>JAYTJE010000185.1:0-10480 GCA_043731355.1 Nitrospirota bacterium | reverse complement strand
ATGCTGTAACCTCTTGATTAGTTTGGTAGCGGGGGCCGGATTTGAACCGACGACCTTCGGGTTATGAGCCCGACGAGCTACCGGACTGCTCCACCCCGCGATGAAATTGCATAATAAATGACAACTGTCCGGATGTCAAGATAATTGTAGTAGTTTCGATGAAAACTTGCGCAGCGCCACCGCAAAATAGCGCGGACGGGAGCATGGTTGCATTGACTTATCATCGCAAGTGTGTTATAAAGTTAAATAGAATTAAGCACTTAAATTAAAGTCGAAAGGGGCGCCTGGTGAGAACTGCTGTTGCAACGTTTTTTTCCGCTCTGCTCGTGTCCCTTTTGCCCGCAGTTGCCCTTGCTGATATTTATCAGTATACCGATGCGAACGGGGTTTTGCATTTCACCAACGTCACTGGCGGCAATAACCATAAACGGGTGAAACCGGAACCCCGGCAGACGATCCCGCAGGAAACAAAGCTCTCACCCAATACGATCTCTTCGGCAAACATGCCGAGCGCCTATCTCGACATCATCCAGACCGCCTGCAACCGGCACGGGGTTGACCCTGCATTAGTGCATGCGGTCGTCAAGGTAGAATCTGACTTTAACCCCTATGCCCTGTCTAAAAAAGGGGCCATGGGCCTCATGCAGCTTATGCCGCAAACCGCCGTGGACATGAACGTGCGGAACTCTTTTAATCCGGACGACAACGTCGACGGCGGCGTCAGATACCTCCGCTATCTCATCGACCGGTATGAAGGGAACCTTTCGCTGGCGCTCGCCGCATACAACTCGGGAGAAACCGCGGTAAAAAAATGGGGGACCATCCCGCCCTTTAAGGAGACCCGGAACTACGTGCAGCGTGTCCTCAAGCTGTATAACGGAAAGAACAAACTGCACGTCCCGCGCTACACGATCTACATGGGCTACTCCGACGACGGCTCTCTGATCGTCTCGGACAATCCGCTGCCAGGCCGGAGCAAGACCGGCAGAAAAACCCTCTAACACGGAAGCCCCAAGCCCCGCATCAAAATCCCGCGGCCGTTCCATGACATGCTTTATCCTGAAAAAGGCATTTGGACACGGATAAAATCGGATAAGTACCGGATAACGGCGGAAATTTCTTTTACCAAAGATTCACCCAAAAGGTGAATGTCTTGCTTTGGAATTTATCCGCTTTTATCAGATGTTAATCCGACACTTCCGGGTCAAATCCTTTTTTTAGGTTTATCCGCGAAAATCCGCGTTCATCCGCGTCCAACAACCGTTTTGAGAATTATCGCAAAATCCCGCTCCAAACCTTGACCGCTGTCGCCAGGATAAGCGCCGCCAGCAGCCACCGGAGATAGGGTGTTTTCGTCCGCTTCCCCACGATGCTGCCCCAGCGCGCAAACGGAATGGCGCCAAGAACCAGCGGCAGCGCCATCAGAAACGGCACCTGCGACGTGGCGACCTTCCCGATCAACCCCGCTGTGGACGAGAAGAGCCCGATGGCAAGGGTGCTGCCGAGGGCGACCCGCAGGGGGATCTTCAAAACATACAGCATCATCGGGATCAGAATGAACGCCCCGCCCTGCCCAACCAGGCCGATCGTGAAACCAAGGATGACGCCGATCGCGATCGCCGTGGTCTTGTGAAACGTGACCTGTTCCTCGGTCTTCTCGTCCTCACGGTAGCTGCGCGGGACCAGCATCATCACTGCCGCGATCAAGGCAAGCGTCCCAAATACCATCAGCAAAGGACCGTCGGCGACCTGCTTCGAGAACAGGGAACCTGACAGGGATGACAGAAACAGCGACAGCCCAAGCGTCAGGACAAGCGGCCTGTTCACCAGCGCGTTCCGCTGATAGTGGAACAGCGCCGTTACAGCGGAAAAAAAACCCTGTGCCATGGTGAGGCCGGTGATGCTCTTCACCTCAATCGTGCCGAAGCCGAGCGCCGGAGGCACATACAGCAGCAGCGGGAACATGATGATCCCGCCGCCGATGCCGAGCAGGCCCGAAAGGAACCCTACTGACGCGCCGACCGAGGCAAGAAAGAGGAAAAAAACGGCATCCATAATTATTGCTCCACGAAGATCCGTTTAGCTCCCTGGTCTGCCTTGTCGGGAACATCGCCGATATGGGCCGCCAGAATGTTCTCCTTCCGGAGCGCGGCGACAAGCCGTTCTTTTCTGTCCCGCGGCACGAATATCAGAAGCCCACCCGAGGTCTGGGCATCGTTCATCAGGACCCGGTCGGTCGCGGAAACGCCGGCGCCCCATTCCACAAAGGGCTCGTAGCTCTTCTGGTTCGCCCGGGTGCCGCCCGGGACCATGCCCATCTCGGCGATCGTTCTTGCCTCTTCAAAGACCGGGACCTGGCGTGCGTGGAGCAGCGCCGCGCGTTTACTCGCGGAAAGCACCTCGTTCAGATGTCCGATGAGGCCGAAGCCGGTGATGTCCGTGCATGTTGTGACGCCCACTTCGAGCATGAGCTCGCCGGCCCGTTTGTTCAGCATGGCCATCGACTTCGTGAACGCTTCAGCGGTGGCGGCGCTGCATTTACCGGCCTTGATCCCGGTCGAAATAATGCCCGTGCCGAGCGGTTTCGTAAGGATTAAGGCATCGCCGGGCTGCGCCTTTGCGTTGTCGAGGATCTTGTTCGGGTGGATGTTTCCCATGACGGCGTACCCAAATTTCGGTTCTTTGTCCTTCACCGTATGGCCACCGATGATGAAGACCCCTGCCTCGGCCATCTTGTCGATGCCGCCCTGCATGATCTTCTTGTTGATCTCATAAAAATCCGCACCTGCCGGAAGCGCCGCGATGTTCAGGGCTACCAGCGGTCTGCCGCCCATGGCGTAAACGTCTGACAGCGCATTGGCGGCCGCGATCGCGCCGAACCAGTAGGGATCATCCACGATGGGCGTGAAGAAATCCGCGGTCAGGACCATGGCAAGCTCGTCGGTAATGCGGTAGACGCCGGCATCGTCGGAATTCGACAAGCCTACGAGCACGTTGGGATCTGTTATCGCGGGAAATTGTCCCAGGACCTGGGACAGTTCAGCAGGGCTGAATTTCGCCGCTCAACCGGCGCAGCTGGAAAGCTGCGTAAGTTTGATTTCCATGTTGATTCCCTCCTTTCGGTAATCTACAGCCCGGTCCGGCTGCGATCCCGGTATACTGTACGATACGAGAGACGATGGTGTCAACGAGGAAATGATGCCGGGGAAATGATGCCGGGATCGTACGAACCGTGATATCGGAGAGTACTATGGTATCAGACTCTTTCCGGCAATAAGAATCTCAACTGATTTAAAACGTCAGGTTCATATCCGCCGGGATCACTGTTTCCTTGTAATAATGCGCCGGATCGGCCACCATGACTCGGTCGATCAGATCGCTCTTCTGGATGTTGAACAGCGCAACGTTCAAGGGACAGGCAAGAACGGTTCCGCCCTCGGCCATAAACATGAAGAAGAGGTCTTCAACACTCGGTAGCTCCATCTCCTCCATCTTCTTCATCACCGCGTCGCCCTCTTCCTTTGGCTGGTCCGGAAGACATTTGAGCGTCTTCACCTTTTCCTTGTGGACCGCGTTGATGCCGCGCGAGCCGAAGAACATCGTCACCTTCGAGCCCTCACGCAGCAGGCTGAGCGCCGTCATGAGCGCGTTATAGACCTGGCAGAGCTCCTCGTGAAAGCACATGATCGACACATTTTTTATTATCTTGGTCATATTGTCCCTCCTTGTGTATTCCGGTGCCTTTTTTATTTGCCGATGGAGCACTTCCATAAAGCTGCTCCAAACCTGCCTGCATTAGGCTGCATGCCTGACAAATCTTCTCATTGGCGAGCTCTCTTTTCATATCCGTTACGCCCATCCATAGGGCGTAACGCTGGAATACGCCCTCCAGGTAAAGAGGCCTATCACCATGATCAGAACAAGCGTAATCCAGAGCGGGAACAAATCCCATACCTGCACCCCAAGCATGGTGGAGAGAAGCGCCACGAACAAACAAACCGCGGCAAGGCGTTTCCGCCGAATACGCGGCGGGCCAATCTGCTTCGCGAGTTCCGGCGTCGCGGGCGCTCCGCCGGCCTGCGCGAAGAGAGCGTCGATACGCGGTTGCAACGACACGTGAACGTATGTCAGCAGGCCCCCGATCAGCAGCAGCGGAAAAAACTTAAGCGCCAGGACCGGCTCGGTCATGAGCGCTCCCAGGCCCCGGCCTCGCAGGGCCACGAGCAGCGCACCGGAAACGAGGGCCGTCATCTGGAACACGAAGCAGGGAATCGTGCGGTTCTTGATGATGTTCTCCATATACACATCCACCCGGTCACCCACCGGCGGTCCCAGCCTTCCGCGCTGGTTCACCGCGACGAGCGCATAGAACGGCCATATCATCAGCATGGCGTTGGTTACGTGGATGAACCGAAGGATACCTGTCAGTGTCTCCATAAGACCTCCCTGCTCCGCATTTAGAACATACCCACGACCTTGTCATTTTCAACGATCAGGTCCGTCAGGCCGTCATAGTCAAGGGTTCTGACGCGGCCGTCCAGTTCGTCATTCCCGATGCCCCTGAGCCTCCTATCGTCATCCAGGACATGAATTGCTCCGGAAAAATGTGAGCCTGCCCTTCTGGGCGAACAGCACGCCATTCTGCAGCAGGACAAGGTCTGCGCAGCCGTCACGAGCAAGGGACACGCCCCGCATGCCGTCGGTCGTGTCCGGAGCGCTTTTTATAAGAACGATCATAAAGGCCGCCTCTCAAAACAGAATAGTCGATTTCGCGCTTTTCATGATGCCCGCGATATCTTTGTCCGACGCCATTTGCACGCCTTCGACCAGATTTTCCCTGGTTATGCGCTGGGACAGCAGGGATGACTCGTCCGCATACACGGCGATCTCCATGTCCAAACAGTCCCGAAGCGGTCCTTCAAGGCCGGTCATGCCGGTCCCGGCATCGTCCTGCCCTTTTTTTGCGAGCAGAACTCCTCCGTCAACGAGAAGCATATCCACACTCAACTCGTTCACCACCGCGCCAAGGGCATGGCGCACTGCTTCCGCGGCGTTCACCGTGCCGTAGGGTATGCGCTGAACGATGATCGCGACATCCGCCATATTTCCTCCGCTATATCCCCATATTGATCCAGACATCAGTTTCCCGCATGGTCGCGAACAGGACCTTGAGCGAGCCGAGCTGCACACCCGGAAGATAATCTTCTTTCGCCGCACGGCGAAAGTTCATGCAGCCTCCTCACAGATGGACGCGCAGACCCTTCCCGATGAGGCGCGAGAACTCCTCTTCCGCATTCGGGATCCCCTTGGCTTTCTGTTTGGACAAAAAACAGTAAAGTCCGTCGGCCGACGCTATGATGTTGACGGTATGGCCTTTGTTTAAGGCCGAATCCGCGATCCTGATGCAGGAAGCCGCATTCTCGAAGGAATACGGAGAACTGGTTAGGTAGAACGTAATCGTTTTGGCCATGTTCGTCTTTCTCCCGCGTCACTTCGTCAATACCTGATACCACATCTTTATACCGGTAATAGCAATGATGACCGCAATGGCGATCCTTAGATGTTTCGTGTTCACCTTCTTGCTCACGCCCCCGCCGAATTGGGCGCCGGGGATCGTTCCCACGACGAGCGCGAGCGCGACCGGCCAGAGCACCTGCCCGGTCGCCACTTTGCCGATGGTGCCGGCGACCGCTCCGAAGAACACGATGCCGAGCGTACTGCCGATCACGATCCTAGTCGGGATGTTCAGGAGGTAGATCATCACGGGAATGTAGATGAACGCGCCGGGCGCGCCCACCATGCCGCCGAACACGCCTATCGCGAGGCTCACGGCCATTGCAAGAGGTTTGTTGTACACCAGATCGTCAGGCGCGATGTCCGTGCCCTGCTCCCGCTTCGGGATGAACATGGTCACCGCGGCGATGACAGCCATGGTCGCGAAGATAGCGAGCAAAAAAGCGCTCTTCGTGAACTGGGAATAGTACGAGCCGATGAGGTTGCCGATCGCGTTGCATACCCCCATATACAGCAGGAGCGACTTGCTCACGAACTTGTTCTTGTTGTGCACGATCACGCCGGTAAGAGAAGCAAAAAGGACCTGCACCATGCTGATTGCCGCCACCTGCTTCATGTCGAACTGGCCCACGCCGAGGAGCGGCGGCACATAGAGGAGCAGCGGGATCATGAAGATCGCGCCGCCGAGGCCGAGGAGTCCGGAAAGGAAACCGCCGCCCAGACCGAGTGAAACAAGGGTGATCAAAAGAGGGGTCTCCATTATGCCCCCGATCCGCTGCTGTTCGCGAGCGAGGTTTTCAGAGCTTCATAGGTAACCGTGCCGTTCTTTGCTATGAATCTTCCGTCCACCATGACCGAGGGACAGGGAGGCGGGTCTTTCTCCTGACCGTACTCCGTCGAGGTTTTCTTGATCACGACGACGTGTGCGCCGAGTTCTTTTTCCGCCCGACCGGCGGCCTCTAAGTTCGAGGATCAGCGCTTTCCCATGGGGTCGTTCATGTAAAGAGTAATGGTATGCTGTTGCATATTAACGTCTCCTTTCACCGGGATAAGTTCTTTTTTTCGTCACCGGGCAGCAGGCCGGCGGGGGAAGGTCTTCTTCATATTCTTTTTTGAGCAGTTTGAGCAGCTCAGGGATGAGGGGCTCCTTCAGGAAGTAGCATTTGAGCCTGCCGTCAACGAAGAAATCGACAATCTGGTGCGACCTCAGGAGCTTCAAATGCTGAGACACGTTGGGCTGGCTGATATCAAGAGCTTCCTCGAAGTCGCTCACGCATTTCACGCCAAGCGTAAGGTCTTCAAGGATTTTGATGCGAACAGGATGGGCAATGACTTTCAGCAGCTCAATTCGGTTGTCAACAGTGAGCATGGAGCACCTCCAAAAAATTATATGCAAATATTATTATATTTTTATGTAAATGTCAAGCGCATTTTTCTTTCCCTGAGCAACCGGAGTGTGTACACTTGATGCATCTTATTTGGTTTCTTCTGTACTGGAAGGAGGAGAACACGATGCCTCAATCGTGTTTCATCGGCATTGACCAGGGAAGCAGTTCAACCAAGGCGCTTGCCCTGGGCCCTGACGGCCAGGTCCTGTTCCGGACAAAGAAGGCCCTGGCGCCTGCCTTCCGCGACGGCCCGCGCGTTGAGCAGGACCCCCTTGCCATACTCGCCTCGGTCCGCGAGGCGCTGGAAGAGTCGGTCCGCTATCTTCGCTCCGCCGGCGTTGCGATCAGCGGCATCGGGCTTGACTGTCAGCGCTCCTCCTGCCTGGCCTGGGAAGAGCAAACGGGGAAACCCCGGTCACCGGTCTTGAGCTGGCGCGACATGCGCGGCGCTGAGTATGTGCAAGGCCTTGACGCGAGCTCACCGCGAATATTCGAGCTCACCGGCCTGCCGCTGACACCCTATTATGCAGCCTCAAAATTCCGCTGGCTCTATGACAATATCCAGGAGATCCACGGTCAGGGAATAATCTTCGGCGCCCTCAGCAGCTTTCTCTGCCAGCGCCTGACGGACGCGGACCGGGCCGTCATCGATCATACGAACGCGGCCCGAACGCAGCTTATGAACATCCATTCCTGCGCCTGGGACGATGAACTGCTGAAGCTCTTCGGCTTGACCGGTATCCGGCTTCCGCATATCACGCCGACGCTGCAAAGCTTCGGCGCCGTCGAGAGCGCGGGTGACAAATATCCTCTGCTCGTATGCATCGGAGATCAGCAGGCGGCCATGGCAGGATTGGGGATTCTCGATAAAAATGACGCTGGAATTAACTATGGAACAGGCGGGTTTCTGATGGTGAACACCGGCAGCAGCCTTATGCCCGTCCCAGGACTGATGTCGTCGGTCCATTACTCAACAGAGCTGGTCCGGCACTATCTCGTCGAAGGGAGCGTCAATGCCGTGGGCGACAGCCTTGAATGGATGAGAGAACACTTGCATCTGTTTACGGATTACGCCGAACTGGACGACCGGTGCTGGCAGGCGGCAACGGATGTCGTTGCCTTTATCGGATTGAACGGGACCGGCGCGCCCCACTGGGAGCGGGACATTTCGAGCTCGATCCATGGCCTGACCGCGGCCAGCAAGCCCTGCGACCTCGTTCGGGGAGCCATAGAGAACATCGCCTTTTTCATGAAGGACATTCGTGCGGCGATCGGAAAAACAGGTCTTGAGCCGGCAACCTTTTCTGTTTCCGGGGGCCTGGCGTCGCTCAGCTACCTTGTTCAGGCCCAGGCTGACATTCTGGGAAGTGACCTGCACCTGAGCGCTGAACAGGAGGTCTCGGCATTGGGCGCGGCGTTGCTTGCCGGTATGTCTCTTGGCGCATGGTCTTCGACTGACATAAAAAGACTCGTGCCGCGGGGAGAAGCTGTTCAAGCGCGCAAGAATGCGGGTTTGGAAAAACGATACCACCGCTGGCAAGAGCTCCACCGGATGACGAAGCAGCTTGACAGGATGTAGCAAAGAAGAGAAGTACAGGTGTTTAGACTGAAGGTTGACGGCTGAAGGCTAACAACCCGCAAGCCCTTCCCCCTTCAGCCTGTTCACCTGACGCTTCGATCAGTTATTTGTGCTCTTCAGAAGAGTCCTCAGACGGCTTCCACTCCTGACCGATCGGGTCCGAATGATCGTGCACCTCTGCCTACTGCTCCTGTTTTGAAAAAGCCAGCACCCCGATATATATCAAGCCGATAAGCGGTATCAGGAGGAGCAGACCCAGCCACTTGTTCCTGCCGAGATTTTCAACAATGCACATCCAGACATAAGCGCTCGCGATGATTCCGACAAAGGGGATAAAGAACAGCAGGACCCACCAGCAGGGTTTGCCGGCAGCCTGCAGGAGCGTCCAGATATTAACGACCGGTACCCATGCGGTCCAGGGATACGGCACATTCAATTTTTTGGCGATCAGGAACAGGCAAAGCGAGAAGTAAAGATAAATTACAATGAACAGCGCGACAATGATCATAAAAAAAGCCATCACGAATGCCATGATACCCGCTGCCGGCATCTGGTGGGAAGCATCGGGAGAAAACGCGGTCTGGGACTCCTGCGCAACAGGCAAGGGCACGGTTGGCGTTGCTGTTGTCGTAAGCAGCGAGACCGTTGCGACGGTCGCCATGGCTTGAGCCCCCGTCTGAGTCGGGGTAAGCTGTGAGCTCGTCGCCGCCGGCTTCAGCGTCGTCGTTCCAGCCGATGCCGGCGCAAGGGGCGTGCTCGTCTTCGTACTGGTTGATACGGGAGCCGGTTCTGTTTGCGGCGCTTTAGGAGGGGTCTGTATCGGAAGCTGCTTCACTTCAGCCTTGGCGGGAGACGCCGTGACCTCGGGCTCGGACAGGTCCTTCGGCTCCTCACGCTTGACCGGCTTCGGGTAGTCGGTTATATGGAGCTCTCCATTGTCATCAACCCAGCTATAAGCGGCAAAGGCGGGAGAAAAAAACAAACTTACGGCAATCATGATACAAGCAACGCCGAGGAATGGCCTTTTTGTCATGGATAATTCTCCTTAACGATCAATATGCAAAAAAGTGTATCATGGGGCCGTGGAATATGTCAATGGAAAGTGAGCGCCCGAATTAGACAGCTCCTGAATGCACACTTGCCTTCTGCCGTTGCTGGACAGGCCCGCGCGGATGGGCTATACTCTTCGCATATCGATTGCACCGTGAATACGCGCACCCGGAGAGAAACAGAGATGGAGCTCATGGATTTGGCAAAGACATCATTGCTCAGTTTTATACCGATCATGGTGGCGCTCGACGCGCCGGGAACGCTCCCCCTCTACGTAGCCATGACCGAGGGGATCAAAAAAAATGAGCGCAGGACGATCGTGCGCCAGTCCATCCTTACCGCGTTCCTGATCACCATCGCGTTCGTGTTCCTGGGACGGGCGGTCTTCAGCGCGCTCGGGATATTGGTGGAGGACTTCATGATCGCGGGCGGGATCGTGCTGCTTATTATTGCGATACTCGACATCGTGCGCGCCGGCGAAAAGAAAATCCTGATCAGTCCCACCTTCGGCGTGGTCCCCTTCGGCACACCGCTCATCGCGGGACCCGCCACGCTTACCACCACTCTGGCGCTCGTCGGCGCCTACGGCTATCTGCCGGTCATTCTGTCGCTCATCGTCAACATCCTGCTCGCGTGGGTAATCTTCGCCCAGGCGGACCGGATCATCAGATTGATCGGCATCAGCGGCTCCCGCGCCTTTGCCAAGATCGCGGCCCTGCTGCTCGCTGCCATCGCCGTGAAAATGATCAGGAGCGGCGTATTTACCCTTGTCGGGATGCAGTAAGAATGATTCAGGCGGGTAAGACTGAAGGCTGAAGGAAAGGAAAAGTGAAGCCCCAACCATGCATCCTTGATGAAGTCGTAAAAAGTCCCAAAAGCCGTCATTGCGAGCGTAGCGAAGCAATCTCGCCGTTGCTAATACATTGAAAAATCGAGATTGCTTCGTCGC
>JAYTJE010000184.1:0-7563 GCA_043731355.1 Nitrospirota bacterium | reverse complement strand
TTCAGAGGTGAACTGGCAACCCTGATCGGTGTTGAAAATCTCGGGGCTGCCGTATGTCTGTAATGCCTGCTCCAGACAATCCACGCAGAACGCGCTATCAAGTGTGTTCGATAACCGCCATGACAGCACTTTCCGCGAATACCAGTCGATCACCGCCACCAGGTACACAAAGCCCCGCGCCAGGCGGATATAGGTGATGTCCGTGCTCCATACCTGATTGGGCCGTATCACCGCCACGCCTCTGAGCAGGTACGAAAAAATTATAATGCCCGTTGACGAAATCAATGTTTCAATAACTGGCAAAGCTGGATAAGTTCCATAAGTCGGTGGAACAAAAGTGCACTCTAACAAATCAAACGAATTAAATCGGGTAGCCGGGGGATTCTCTCCCCCAGCCCCCACACCACCCGGCGTGCGGGTCCGCACCGGGCGGTTCGCGGAATTCATCGGGCCGTAGCCGGATGGTGAATCTTGATCCACAGTGTTCTGATTGATGTAAGCCCCTGCTTCGTGAGATGTGCTTTGGACAAACCCACATTGATGGCTTCGGTCTTCGCAAGGTGCCAGTAGCTCTTCCTGCTCAGTCCCGCCGTCACCGCGGGTCTCTCGCCCACGCCAAGTTTCATCAGTTTCCCCACCCGCTTCCTCGTTTGCGCCACTGCTTCCAGTAGCACATACGAATCCGGCGGCGAAGACGCTGATCCAGTTCCACAGCGTCGTTGTACCGCATACCGATACCGAAGTAATTCATCCAGCCTTGTAGATAGACTCGGATTTTCTCGTACCGATGTTCCATGGATACACCCCAGCTGCGCCCGGTCAAACGCTTGAGTTCAGCCTTGAAGTTCGTGAACGCTTTCCGGGAGACCGTCGGTCTCTTGAGCAGGTATAAATCATTGCATCCCCCAACGAGTCAACAATGATACGTGAAATTGACAAAAAATAATGTTATAATGCGTTCAGTTGAAATGAACATAAACCTCTGAAATGGAGCCTGAGCCATGATAAAGCAACTTACAGCAATTATTGAGCGTGAAGGGGGCGGATACGTATCTCTTTGCCCCGAGTTTGATATCGCCAGTCAGGGCGATACAATCGAAGAAGCCCGCCTGAATCTTCGAGAGGCACTTGAGTTGTTCTTCGAGACTGCATCCCCCAAAGAAATTCAGAGGCGTATGCACGAAGAAGTTTACATTACCAGATTGGAGGTTGCGGTTGGGTAAGCTTCTCATCCTTTCGGGAAAACAAGTTTGCGACATCCTTGAGAAGCACGGTTTTATTCAGGTGCGTCAGCGCGGCAGTCATATTGTGATGCAGAAACGATTACCTGATACGACAATCACCGTCCCCGTTCCGAATCATGCCGAATTACGCATCGGCACACTTCAATCCATCATCCGTCAGTCTGGTTTAAATAAATCTGGATTCGAGTCCTGAAAAAAGAGTCCAACCAACCGGTTTACAGCGACGCGCCAAGAAGCTGCGCGTCAGCCGTGTGTTGAACTGCGGTGGAGTATACAAGATATTAGACAATGAAGCGATTTTTTGTGTTTTCTGTGCATTTTGTGGCTCAACTGCTCTTTTTACCATGACCCCTGATCAGGCTCAACGCTTACAGCAACTCCTTATTGAAACCTCCCCGCTCATCGAGGAATATACCGCTGCGGTCTGCCCCGGCTGTGTTGATGTTTGCTGCCGCCAAAAACACGGTACGCATGGCGAACGCGACCTCGCCTATCTGCGCACACTGGGCACACCCGCTCCGATGCTGGATAACAGCCGCGAACCCGACGGACCCTGCCAGTTCATGGGACAGACCGGCTGCACCCTGCCGCGCTGGACCAGGGCGTTCAAATGCACCTGGTTCTTTTGCGGACCGCTCCTTGCGGCGCTGAATGAGGGTGATCCGAAGAAAGCTCGGCGGCTCTCCGCTGCGCTCCAAGAGATGGTCGACCGGCATAATGGATTAGCGAAATAAGTTAAGCGAAGCGATCAAATGACCAGGAAATCCCGTTCGCCCTTTTCGTAGCGCCGGACCAGCAGAAGCAGTTTGAGGTAGTAGTTGTCGATGCAGGGCACAAAATCGTCAGCAGTGATCACCACCGCTTGCCCTTTTCCAGGGCTTACGAGCATGGCTGTCGCGCTCCGCGTGGCACCTGAAAAAAGGCTGATGCCGCTCTCCACGTCAAGTTCGATCACCGCATCAACCTCTTCAGCCTGTAGTGCCAGATCGCCCGGCCCGCCCGTGCAGGGATACAGGAACACGTCCTGGAACTCCTGCTCAATGATGCCCGGGGTGAAACAGAAGACAAAGACCCGGCGCCCCACGCTGACCAGGCCTGAAAATGGCACATCCAGGCCAAGCTCTTCCCTGATCTCGCGAGGACCGGCGCTTGCCGCGTCCTCGCCCGCGGCATAATGCCCGCCAACGCTTACATCGTATTTCCCCGGCGCGATCATCTTTGCGGCTGACCTTTTCTGAAATAGCACGCAGAGTTTTCTGAGATGCTCGTACACGATGAGACAATGGAACGCCCCGTGCCATGCACCCGTGCGGTGCGCCTCGTCGCGGGCAATGAGAGCTCCTGTTTTTCTGCCCGCACAGTCGAGCACATCGAACATTTCCAGCGCCATGTCTTCTCCGTTCCCGCGGGCAAAACAAAAGCCCCAAAAAACCTGATGCCATCCGACGGGCATAGCTTGGCTTTTTGCGGCTCTGTGGTTAGTGAAATGTGGCTGTACCGCTTGGCAGGTGAAGCGGCCAAAGGACGGCGCGAGGAACAACGGCGTCAGATCTTGCCGTCCACCATTTCCTTCATTTCCTTGCCTGCTTTGAAGAACGGGACTTTCTTCGGCGGAACAGAGACCGTCTCGCCGGTCTTGGGATTCCGTCCTTCCTTGGCGCGCCGGTGCCGGATGCGGAAGCTCCCGAAACCGCGGATCTCCACCTTGTCCTCGCGGGACAGGGCGTCCTTGATGCCGTCAAGCACCGTGTTCACCACGATCTCCACCTGTTTCCTGGTGAGCCCTGGTTTCTTTTCAGATATTTTATCTACCAGCTCCGCCTTCGTCATGCAACCCCTCCTCTACCGATCCTTGCTAATAACGGTACTGTAATTTTCCGGAACCGCTGCTGATACCCTGCGCAACGGTCTCTGCTATCCAGGTGGCTGTTTCTTCTTTCAAGTAATCGAAAAACGGAATCTTCTTCTCTTTTTTTATCACGGAGGGTTTCCCTTTGATGCCCGCAAGGCTGGCGGCGGCACGGATACTGTACTCGAGATCTCCCAACTGGTCCACCAGCTTGAGCCCCAGCGCCTGCCGGCCGGTGAAGATCCTGCCATCCGCGATGGCCCGCACCTCGGCCTCCGGCAGTTTTCTTCCCTCGACAACAGCCATGACAAACTGGGTCTGGACATCATCGATCACTCCCTGCAGGAGCAGCCTCTCCTTTTCCGTCATTTCACGAAAAGGCGATCCGACGTCCTTGTATTCGCCGGACTTCACGACCATCCCCTTGACCCCGATCTTTTCCAGGAGCTTCTCGATGTTGGCAAACTCCATCTTGACCCCGATGCTGCCGGTCATGGTCCCGGGGTTCGCCACGATCAGATCGGCCGCGGCGGCGACATAATACCCGCCGGATGCGGCCACCGAGCCCATGGACACCACGACCTTCTTTCCCTCCTGCCGGGCATGCTTCACCGCATTATAGATTTCCTGGGAAGGAACAACACCGCCGCCGGGACTGTCCACGCGGAGCACGATGGCCTTGATCGACGAATCGTCGGCATAATCGTTCAACTCTTCGACAATATGCTCGGACGAAAGCAATACCCCTTCGAGCTTAACCAGAGCCACCTTGTTCTGCCCCACGACCGAGAGTTTGGAGCCTGACCTGCTGCCGGTCAGGCTGTACGCCAAAAAGAGCAGCACGAAAAAGACCGCTCCCAGCACCGCAGCCGTCGCAAGCACGACCAGAACGGGATTTTTTTTCATGGTTTTTCTATCTCCGTTCCTTTAACAATGCTCCCAGCGTCGTGTCGAACTTCTGCTGCTGGCCCATATATTCCCGCAGCGATGACCGGTCTCTGCCCTTCACCAGCGCCTTGATCGACAGCGCGATCTTGCGGTCCGCCTTGTCGACCTTGATGATGCGCGCCGTCACTTCCTCGCCTTCCTTGAGAGCGGCAGCGTCCTTCATGAACTCCGACGCCGGGATGAGTCCTTCAAAACCCTGCTCCAGTTCAACGAACACCCCGAAGTCGGCGGTCTTCGTTACCTTCACCGTCTCATCCTGCCCCACCTTGTAGCGACCGGGGATAAACGTCTCCCAGGGATCGGGGGTCAGCTGTTTGAGACCAAGCGAAATGCGCTCCTTCCTCGCATCGATGCCGAGGACCACGGCCTTCGTCGTCTGCCCCTTCTTCAGCGCCTCCGACGGATGCTTCACGTGCTTTGACCAGGACAGATCGGAGATATGGATGAGCCCGTCAATGCCTTCTTCCAGGCCTACAAAGACCCCGAAATCGGTGATGGTCTTGACCTTGCCCTCGACCGTAGCGCCCACGGGGTAGCGCTCGCTGATCGTCTGCCACGGATTGGGTCCAAGCTGTTTCATGCCGAGGGAAATGCGTTTTCCGGCAGGGTCGACGCTGAGGACCCGCGCCTCGATCATGGCGCCGACGGAAACCAGTTTGGAAGGATGCTTTACCTTCTGTGTCCAGGACATTTCCGACACATGCACCAATCCCTCGACGCCGTGTTCGAGTTCCACAAAAGCGCCGTAATCCGTGAGGCTCACGACCTTGCCGCTTACCCGGGCCCCTACAGGATAATGCTCCGAGGCCGCGGCCCAGGGGTCCTGTGTTTTTTGCTTCAGGCCGAGCGATACTTTTTGCTTTTCCCGGTCATATTTGAGAACGACCACGTCCAGTTTGTCGCCGATCTTGCACAGTTCAGAGGGATGTCCCACCCGGCCCCAGGACATGTCCGTAATATGGAGCAGCCCGTCAATGCCGCCGAGGTCAACGAAGGCGCCATACTCGGTGACGTTCTTGATCACCCCGCTGACGGTCTGCCCCTCGGTCAGCGCCGCGAGCGTTTCCTCTTTTTTAACGTTCTGCTGCTGTTCCAGAATGGACCGGCGGGACAGCACGATGTTGCCCCGGCCCGAGTTCATCTTGATGATCTTCATCTCCAGCGTCTGCCCCAAAAGCTGGTTGAGATTGCGCACCGGCCGAATATCGATCTGCGAACCCGGCAGGAACGCGGCCACCCCGCCGAGCTCCACGGTCAGGCCGCCTTTGATCATCGCAACCACCGTGCCTTTGACGGGCGAACCGGTCTGGTGCGCGCGGTTCAAGGCGTCCCAGACCTGCATTTTTTTCGCTTTTTCCCTCGACAGGATGAGATTGCCGTTCGAATCTTCCGCTGCCTCGAGGTAGACCTCAAGCTCTTCTCCCGGTTTGAGGGCCTTCAATTCCTCTTCCGTGAACTGTTCAACCGGGATAATGCCGTCGGCTTTGTAGCCCAGGTCCAGCATGACCACACCGGACCGGATCTGCAGCACCCGGCCCTTGACGATCGAACCCGACTTGAAGCTCTTCAGGGATTGATCATAAAGCCTGGCGAATTCCTGGCTATCTTCATCAGCCGTGGTTTTCTCGTCGCCATCAACATCTTCTCGCGTTTGATTCATGGACCTGGCTTACCTCCTGAAATATCGTATCGATCCGCTTTATCGGCTGATATCACTTTTTTGCAACCTCTCCAGCACTTCCTTCAGCACCCAGTCGGGGGTGGACGCCCCGGCGGTCACGCCTATCTTTCGGGCATTCTTAAACCACTCCGGCAGGAGCTCACCGGCAACCTCGATGTGGTGCGTTGGTTTCCTCTCGCGCAGACAGATGGTGGCAAGCCTGCTCGTATTGGCGCTGTTCCGCCCTCCCACCACGAGCATAACGTCAACCTGTTTAGCAAGGACCTGTGCCGCATGCTGCCGTTCGGTCGTTGAGTTGCAAATCGTATTATAAACCTTTAATTCCTTGGAAATACTCAGCAATTTTAGCACAATTTCCGAGAAATTACCATAGGATTGCGTGGTTTGCGCCACAATACCAAGACGGTGCTGAAGCTTTACCTCGTCCAGGTCCTGCACATTCTCGATCACGACGGCATTCTTTCCCGCATACCCGATGATGCTCCGGACCTCGGGGTGTTCCTTTTCACCGACCACCACCACCTGATAGCCTTCATCCCTGAGCGCCTCGGCATAACGCTGCGCCTTCCCCACAAAGGGGCAGGTAAGGTCGATGATCGTGAGTCCCTGGTTCTTCGCCTGCTCCAGGACGGACGGCGGCACGCCGTGCGACCTGATGATGAGAGCGTTCCCCTGCTTCAGGGTGGAAAAATCATCAACGGTCTCCACCCCTGCCGCGCGCAGACGGTCCACCTCCTGCGGATTATGGATCAGGGGGCCAAGGCAGTATACGTTGCCTGCCGCCGCCGCATCAAAAGCGGTATTGATAGCGCGCTTGACGCCGAAACAGAACCCTGCCTTGTCCGCAAGAAGGATCTCCATGGTCAGCTCATATCCTTTTTTCCGCAAAACCCATCATAACGGTGAGCACCGCATCGATGCTCAGGGCGCTCGAATCGATCAGGATGGCATCAGCGGCTGCCTTAAGCGGCGCCAGTTCGCGCCCGCTGTCCTGACGGTCCCGCTCCCGGAGCTCGCTGGTGATCCGGGCCAGGTCCACCGCCATGCCTTTTTGTCTGAGTTCCCGGTACCGCCGTTGTCCCCGTTCCTCGGGGCTGGCATCCAGAAAAAATTTCAGGTCCGCCTTCGGGAAAACGACCGTACCGATGTCCCGCCCATCCATCACGACCCCGCCGTGACTGCCGAGCTCCCGCTGCAGCCCCAGCAGCCGCGCCCTGACAGCGGGCGACAGGGAAACCGCTGAAGCCATCATCCCCATCTCCGGCGTACGGATTTCACCCGTCACTTCGACGGCGTCGACAAGGATACGGGGGATTTCCTGGTCGGTTCCGATCGTGACCTCCGTGTTGGCGCAGAGTCCGGCAAGCCCTTGCTCATCAGCGGGATCGATGCCGTCCCGCTTCGCCTTCCAGCCGAGAGCGCGGTACATGGCGCCGGTGTCGATATAGGTGTACCCCAGACGCTGCGCCAGAAGCCGGGCAACCGTGCTTTTCCCCGCGCCCGACGGTCCGTCGATCGCTATGACCAGTTTTTTTTTCTGTTCAGGCATAATGCTCGTATTGAAAACTCCCCGCCCTTACGGTTTAACGGCTGCATCCTTTTCCCTGAGTTTTTTGTATGCCGCGGCCAGCCGGTCAAATTCACTTCTGGTCAGGGGTGTTTTCAGCATTTCGGTTATGGGAACGACACCCCGCTGATCGCCGAGAGTGGCTAAGGCCGTTCCTAAAGGCCCTTCCAGGCCCTTCCGCCTGACCGGGTCGTTCGCAAGCGCGAGCAGCGGTTCCAGCGCCCGGCTGTCCCGGGACTCTCCCAGCGCCAGAATGATGGTCCGCACATCCCGT
>JAYTJE010000183.1:0-4719 GCA_043731355.1 Nitrospirota bacterium | reverse complement strand
TTAATCGGTTCTCCGGGTTGAATTCCCCGCCGCTTGCGGCGAATAGTTCAAATGAAGATGGTTTCAATACCCCGCTGCTTGCGGCGGGGTAGTTTATTTTTTTTGGGATATTCTTTCATACTACAGAATAACGGACGTTCCTTCAACCTTGCCATAATGTTTAACATCGAATGTGGCAACCTTGGTAAACTCCTTCGATTTCATATAGGCGATATTATAGGCATCGATGAAGTCCATGTTCCCCGACGAGTACAGGCTGACAGCATGGCTGACTCTTGCATGATTGGCTATTTTCAGGTTCCGCGACGCAAGGAGCGTAACAAGCACTTCGGCAATCTTTTTTCTGGTAAACCCATAGAATGACTCAAGAACCCAGACAATCTCGGCAATGACGAGTTCGCTCGTTTCAAGCTTGATTTTTCCAGCCTCGGCTCTCTCGAACAGGGCGTGCGCTTTTACATACTGAGCTTCAACGTCACGTACGAAAAAACGCAAAAACACATTCGTATCGACAAAAACGGGATCATCCATGTCAAATACCTTCCCTGGCGATCTTTCGCGATACCGTCTTTTTAGCGTATTCCCGCTCGCTCCCGGTCCCTATTTTCTTTTCTTTGGCGATGCCGCCGAGGGTGAGGAGTGACTTCCGCTCTTTTCGTTTAAGAATGAGCACGTTATCCTGCACTTCGAAATGCAGGCTGTCCCCTTCCTTGATGTGGAACCGATCACGGACAGGCTTGGGGATGGTGACTTGTCCTTTTTTTGTTACTGTCGACATTTTCCTACCTCCATATTAGTATTACCTGTATTGTAGGTATTACCAATACCAAAGTCAACCGAAAAACCTTGCCCCCTCACCCCAGCCCTCTCCCACAATGGGGAGAGGGTGAAGTCGAGATCACTTTCTATTCGGTTCTTGTTTCTCTTCCTTTTTCTGCTCCACCACCATCACCCCCGGCAAGGTCCTTGCCCGGACCGTCCGGTCGTACATGGACTCGGCAAAGGCCGGCGGGATCACGTACTTGCCCTTGTTCGTCCCCTTGATCCGGTATACGAACTCCTGGGCTGAGTTTCCCACGCTGCCGAAGAGCACCACGCGGTCCTCACGGATATCCACGAAGTCAGGCTGCCACGTCGAGGCATCGGTGCCGATGGGAGAGTCCCAGTGCTTTCGGGACTCGCGTTCCCCGGATTGTCCTTCTCCGCCTTCACCTTCGCCCTCTCCGACCACCTCTTCGCTTCTTTGCTCCTGCACCTGTGCGGGCTTCGATAGGGGCCGCGATTTTTCGATCACCACGTCGAAGCCTCCGGGCATAAAGATGTTGCGAGTCATGGGCCAGACTGTCGTAAAAGTTGTCATAATCAGCATCCACGTATTGGCCCATCTTCATTCCCGGGATGAGACCCTCGGCCTTTGAATCGAGCTTGAGCAGTTTATAGGTCGCCGCAAGATAGGATGCCGTAAGGTCCTTCTTCCACTTTTTTGTTTCTTTGGCCTTGTCGAGTTGCTCGCGCATGGCATTCACATAGTCCGTGGTGACAATGCCGTTCCTGGTCAGAAGATAGACCGCGTATGCGCTGGTGCGCGCCTTGACAAGGGGATCGCTCCCGGCCATGCCATTTCTGCCGACATAAGCAAGATAAGCGAGACCGCGATCCATAAGCTCCTGCGGCACTGTGAAACCCCGTTCCTTCGCTTCAGTCAGGAAGTGCATGGCGTAGATACTTGCGTACTCCGAGACGTGGGAGTTCGCGGCCCAGAACCCGAAAGCGCCGTCGGTGTTCTGGCGCGAGCGGAGCACACTGATCGTTTTTTCGAGGTTCTCTGCCGCTTTCTTGTGTGTGTACCCGAATTCCGGCCGGTTCTTGAGCACGACGGCGGGGAATGCCATGCTCACCAGCTGCTCCGTGCAGAGATAGGGGAACTTTTCCAGATAGGCTACGAGGCCGTGAGCCAGGCTGAGCGGTATGGGCGATGCAGTGGCGTCGAGGGTTCGGAACTCCGGATGCATGGTCCGCTTCACCTCGACATCCACTTTCCCGGATTTGAAGGACCCGCTCTTTACGTCCGTCATGTACGGGATCGGAGGCCGCACACTTGTCTCTATGGAATAAGCCGTCTTTTTGCTTCCAAGGGAAGCCGTAAAGGTGAAGCGGCCAGATCCCAGCACCTCTTTCGCCCTTACCTTGAAAGAAGCGCTCTCTTCCCCGCCTTCAGCTATCTTGAGTGAGCGCTGCCCCTTGTCCAATATCTCCAGATGTTCCGATGTCGACAAATCGAGGTTCACAGCAGCGTCCTTGCCGGAACCCTCCGCGTTGTTTGCCACGCTTACGGTCACCGTGAATTCATCACCTGGCGCCACAAAGATCGGCACATTGGGGCTCAACACAAAAGAAAATCTCCCGGGTTGGCTGTCGGCAGCCGGAACTTCATCCCCTGTTCGGAAAGCTCCAGGTCCGTCGTACTGACCGTGATTTCCCTTTTCACGGACTGGTATTTATAGACCCCACTCGACTGTTTCGTCAGGACCGAAACATAGCGTTCTTCGATGATTTGTGCTTTCAGTCCCTTGACCCCGGTCTTCTTGAGCGAAGGGTCGATGGCGATCAGTTCAACGGACCTGCTGCTGCCCTTGTGAATATATGTGAGGTCCCCGTCGGGTTTGTAGCCCACGAGATAGGAGAGCGGCGATACGAGGACCGCGCTCGTTGAGCCGACGCTTCGGCCTCCTTCGAGCTCGTAGCCTTCAACCGCGAAGGTAAGGCGATAGGTGGCCTTATCGAAACGCCCCAGGTTGAGGTCGATCTCCGCTTCGCCCTTTTCGTTGGTGACAGCGTCGGGCAAGGGTTCAACAAAGTTTGTTTCCGCCTTCGCCGGGTCGAAGAACGTATAGTCCTCGTATTGTTTGAAAGACGGCGAGGACGGCGCGAGGGTCACCTCGGCTGCAACACGGTGATTGACCGCCGGGGTGCCGTAAAGGTTCATGAGACTGACCATACCCTTGAGTCCCGTGGGTGAGACCCAGCCTTCCCAACGCTCCCGGGAAAGCATCGTCGATATTTTCAAACGATCCGGCAGAAACTCCTCTACGCGCACTGATGCAGACCCCAGGAGCGTTCCCCGCTTATTGTCCTTCACGATGTAAAGGTTCGTCGTGTACCTGCCCGTGGGCGACGTGTCCTCGGTCTGGTATTTGATCTCCTCGAAACCCGAGGCCGTAAGGCTGATCTTCTGCCTCTTTACTTCCAGCCCCCGGGAGTCCATGATAGAGGCTTCGAGCGGAATGCCGTGGAGCGGCCGCTTCCAGTTGGCGGCCTTGACGATGATTCCGATATGGAATGCGTCTCCCGGCCGGTAGATGCCCCGATCAGAGAAGAGGTACGCGTCA
Organism: Nitrospirota bacterium; assembly: GCA_043731355.1. Taxonomy (GTDB): domain Bacteria; phylum Nitrospirota; class UBA9217; order UBA9217; family UBA9217; genus GWC2-56-14. Next base: position 1,330 of record JAYTJE010000183.1, on the reverse strand, counting down.
AGGCGGTCAACTGCACCCTCGGTCATCACGCCGCCGATATCGAACCGGGAGAAGTTGAGTTTTCGTTCGCTCCGCTCGTAGGGCAGAAAAGAGATGTCGCTCCCCTTCCGGACAAGATAGACCGTGGGGGCCTTTTCGTGCTCGAAATCGGTCAGCTTCGGGAACTGCGCCCGGCCTTCCTCTCATCGGTCGCGGCGCTGAATACGGACACGCCGTTCTTGCCCAGGATGTCGATCTTGGCCCCGGGAACAGGGCGCCCGGTCTGGATAGACTGGACAAAGACGTCATGGGTCTCGTCGGCGTTGTCCTTCACCAGCACGCCCAGGTCCGTTATCAGGATCAGACGCTTGTCCCGCTTCCCCGTGGTCCTCTTGTTCTTCAGATCCCAGCTTTCCACCTTCAGAAAAAACATGCCCCGGTTCGTTTCTTTTTCTGTCTTGAGGTACCGGGAAAAGTCAAAGGTCGTATATTGGGCCTTGCCCTGCTCACCCTGACCCAAAACACGGATTTCGGTAAAACGTTCGGAAATGTTTTCCTCGTTGAACTCGTAGTTTAAGAATTCCGGGTTCTTGATATCTCCCCGGGTCTGGGTCACGAGATGATTGATGTCATCGGGGACCACTCGGCCGATCTGGAACCGCACCGCCTCGATGTCACGGGCGAACACGGATAACCGCTTCTCGCCGCGCAGGCTCAGGATCGAACCCTGGGCCATGATGCCCAGCTCCTGCGGGAAATCGGGCACATGCGCTATCCTATTCAGACACGCCCGCAGTGGTGGCGACCACCAGCACCTGTTCAGGCTCGTACCGTTCGTTCCGCACAAGGGACAGTTCAGCGGAATCGATCCGGAGCAGCGTATATTTGCCCGGGATCGTCACCTGCCGCTCAATGGGATCTGCGGTACCCGGACCTCCCCGCTCGGATCGAACGCCCGAATATGGCAGCGAGTGCTTTGCCGAGGCGCTTGAAGTTGATGCCGCGTGGCTTGTCCGCCAGGGAACTGGTCTCGTCAGCCCGTTTCCGCGGAATTTTGATGAGCTCGCGGATAGCACTCGTGAAGCGTGAGGCAAGAGATCTAGTACTCGAGGAAAAGTTTCTGAAAAAAATGGACCACGGCGGAGGGGTCCAGAAAAACGAACCAAAGAACTTAGAAAGGATGCCGAGCACGGTCTTGAACAAAGCGCTAATGAGCTTCACAGTCAACCTCCCGATAGCTTGAATATTCGGCTAAGGGGGTAGTCGGTTAGCGTCACCTGAGGTATAATTTCCACAGTATGCTTTTGTGAGAAAGGAGCATCCATGGAGCCAATACCTCTGGTGGCGGGTC
>JAYTJE010000182.1:0-4567 GCA_043731355.1 Nitrospirota bacterium | reverse complement strand
ATGCTTTGATCTTTGCAGCTATCATAATGATTTCTCCTCCCCACCCTCTACTCTAATTTACCATAGGGGAGGTGTCCCAGCTATATTGACACAGAGGGGCCCATCATTTTACCAATTTCATCTTCGTTAAATTCATAGGATCTTAAATCCTTGCATTTTAGATACTTTTCAATCGCATTGTAGTCTACTTTTGCATCTTCTCCCATTTGATACAAGGTTTCAAGACGCATTATTTCTTTTGGATTCTGATCAAGCGTTTCATCAAGAACTACGCCTAAAAAATAGACAGGCTGTCCTTTAGCAACCTGTTTTATAAGCATTGCCCGCCTATTCCCATCGATGATCACACCATCTCTGGTAACAATGCCATACTCAAGCTGTCCTTTGTCATCAAGGCTTTTCTTTGTCTCTTTGTTGCTGTGGATATTCGAGTCCCAAAGGAACTTTTCTATGATCTTCACGTCGTCACTATTGCTGGAATCAAGCTTCTTGCCAGTTCGCTTCTCATAGCTTTTAACAAAGCTCGCTATGCGACCGTTATAGGCGTTGTATATTAAAAACTGCAGGTCAATGTCGTAAACAGGAAGCTTTTTCCTGCCGTTCTTGTACCATACTTCCTTTGAGCCATAAGGTTGTTTTTCTTCAACCAGTGTGGTCAAATATGCTATTCTCTGTTCTTTGTTCATTTGTTTTCTCCATTCGCTATTGAGCATATTTTGTTAATCGCGTATAGAGCCATCACTTGTTTTTTGGGAATAGATTTCTTTGTGAAAAATCCATGCCCGTTTTGGTCAAAGTTTGATTCTTCCTTCATGAGCGAATCGATGATTTCTGCGATCCTTTCGACCAACTCAACAGGCTCATTATATTTCCCAATGCTACGCTGGGTTTCATACATTTCTTGAAGTAATTCGGATTTTGCAACTTTCTCAGAAAAACCATTATTTATAACATCAATAAATGTCGAACCACCCTCAAACTCTAGTATCAGTGGATTCAGTTTCTCGTAATATCCATCTGGGAAAGTCTGGGAATCGTAACCTTCGCCTGTTCCGTATTGAATTGAGGTTTTCCACTTACCACGGTTTTGCCCATTTTTTTGAATATCATAGTTAGATAATGTTACCGTTAGGTTCCCATACTTAAATGGATGCCTCCTAAATCTTGAGCCCTTATTTCTTATTGGCGGATTATCAAAGCGCTTTTGCTCAAACGTGTTTAGATTGGGTACCTCATATAAGGGGTTAGCCGTATTCAAAACTATAGGTTCGGCTATTTCTTTAAGACCATACGCCTCTCTTACCGTTCTAGCGAATGCTCTGCTAACAGGAGGACAAACTGCATTACCCACCAACTTCCATTTATTACCTTCCGACCCAATGAACTGAAATGTGATAGGGAATCCCATCAAAGACGCAGCTTCTCTTATCGTTGCTGTTCGATACTCACCATCTCCTCTTCTCATATACTCTGATCGAAAGATGATTGCTTCACGAGAATTCCCGATCTTGGTGGCCGTAATGGTCCTGCTTGGCCGACCTTCCTTTTCTGGGAAAGACATTGGACCCATGTACGGATGGTTAGTCTTGAGAAACTTTGATCCTTTCCAGTCGCAGGCATACAATCCTGTGTCATAAAACTGGTCGATCAATTCGGATTGCTTGATCCTGATGCTCTGATATAATGGATCACTAACGTATTCTTCTGATTTCTTTGCGTTTGGTTTTGGTAGTTGTTGCCGCACATGCCCTAGCGTTATATGGTACGGCAGAGCAACATCATCCTGCGGTGAGCGATGTGTTCTTTCAGGGCTCACATGCTTTTTCTTTTCAATTATCTCACCTGTAAAAACTCTCTTCCTCGACTGAGGTACTCCAAAGTCTGCCGAGTTGATCACAGAACGGTTTTTTTCGAGAGAAATTGCGATGGCTTTGGGATCGAAACCCTGCACCTGCGCCCATTTTTTCAAACCAAGCTGATCAAATCTATATTGCCTTGGAAGATGACTCGTTGAATTGCTGACATTTTCCATGAACCATGCTTTAAGCTTGGAATGTGGCTTGTGTTTCTTTACAGCAACGATTTTGAGAAATGTCTTCGTAAGCTTGAGACCAAACGACTTATCAGCCTTTCCAGATTTATTGGAACTCGAAAAACTTACACACGGCGGACTTCCGATAATCACATCTGTATCAGGCAACATTTCAATTCTCTTGGTAGACCTTTCAAACTCAAGGATATTGCGGGGCTTGCATTCACGGCCAAAATTGAAATTGAAGCTGTCAATCGCGGGTTTCCAACTGTCAATTCCGGAAACTATCTCGAACCCCTGTTGTCTGAATCCCTCAGAGAATCCACCTGCGCCGCAAAAGAAATCAATTACAGTGAGCTTACTCATTTACTCCTCGTTTTGTTTATCTTAAGCAATTCTTCAACCCGCACGACCGAGCGCTGTACGTTCTTTTTCAGCTTGCACTCCCATACCGTCAGCACTTTCCAACCGGCGCGCTTTAATTCCAGAACCTTGGCCTTGTCACGAAGGACATTATTCCTGAACTTCTGTTTCCAAAAAGCACTATGAGACCTTGGAAGAGTGGGGCGACAATAAGGGCAACTGTGCCAGAAACAGCCGTTCACGAAAACCGCGATCTTTCTTGAAGGGAACGCAATATCTGGCCGGCCAGGTGCCTTTTTCCAATTCACTCTATAACCTCTAATGCCATCCTTCCAAAGTGCTCTCCTCAGTGTTAATTCCGGTTGCGTATCCCTTGCCCTGTTTGCACTCATGACCATAGACGCACTTTCCCTGAGAGGCAGGGGTGCTCGTCCATCTCTTATGTAAGAACCCCGCACAGGCGAATTCATGTCTTGAAACATCGCTTTCTTCCAACCCTTTGTTAGCCTCGCCCCCTTGGAGGTCTGAAACATCGGGCGGGCCTGGAAAGTGTCATTTTAATATGCTGAATACTTCTTGGCCGATCCCTTGGCCTTATCTACGGGATACTTCGCTTCATTCATTGTGATTTTCTTTTCCACTTCAACCAGCAAGTCGATCTTGTACTCCTCACTGAGATAGGTGAGGAAGATAAAGATGTCGGCCAGTTCTTCTTTTACGTTCTTGAGCTCTTCAGGCGAGAGATTACGGGACTGCTCGGTCGTCTTCCAGAGGAAGTTTTCCAGCAGCTCCCCCGCTTCAATGGAAAGGGCTTCGGCGAGGTTCTTGGGATCGTGGAATTGCGCCCAGTCACGCTCGTTCCGGAATGAGAGGATCTTTTTTTGGATGGATTTTAAGTCAGCCATGCCCCTCCTGGACAGCGCCTCAACTGCTCCAAAACCTTACTACAAGCGACCGTAAAAGTCCAGCGAAGAGATGGGTGAAAGATGGGGTATTGGGTCCGCACGGTTTTTCTCGACAAACCTTCTTAATTATTTTAAACTGACTCCCATATTGGAGGCGAGCGCATGAACCACTTCATGGAAGTAAAGATCTACTACGAGGACACGGACTGCGGGGGAGTCGTCTACTACGCCAACTACCTCAAGTACATGGAGCGGGCCCGGACCGAGTACCTCGCCAGCCGCGGCTTCGCGGTCAGGCAACTGATGGACGAGGGCACGATATTTATGATACTTCGCGCCGAGCTCGACTACAAGTCCCCGGCGAAGTACGGCGACACGATCGTAATCGAAACCTGGGTGCGCGAGGTGACCAGGGCGACCATGGTTTTTGAACACGTCATGAAGCACAAGGAAACAGGCCGCGTCTTCGTGCAGTGCATGGCAAAGGCGGTGTTTGTTGACGCGAATGCAAAACCGAAGCGTCTGTCCGCCGAGTTCGTGGAAAAAGTAAAATGACAGAAGTATCCCACGACAGCATCTCGCTTCGCAACGCCGGCATCGTCCACATCACTCAGCAGAAAAAAGGCGTCCGTTTCACCCTGGACAGCCTCCTCCTCGCGGACTTTTGCCGCATCAAGCCGCGCGACAAAGTCCTTGAACCCGGAGCAGGCGCCGGCGTCATCTCGCTTTTGCTTGCCAGAAAATTCCCGCAAGCCCGCTTCGTTGCCGACGAGGTCGAACCGGGAGCATACGAGCTCTTGCTCCGCAATATCGAAAACAACGGACTCCTGAAGAATATCGTGCCCATGAACACGGACCTCCTCGACCTGCACAGTTCCCTCCCGTTGCAAAGTTTCGAGGTCATCGTTGCCAATCCTCCTTATACAAAAGCGGGCAGCGGCAGAACAAGCCCTTTCCCTGATCGTCACCTTGCGCGCCAGGGTCAGACCGCGCCGATCGACGCGTGGCTCGGCCTTAAAGAGCTGTTAAAGAACAAGGGCAGATACTTCCTCGTTTTCCCCGCAAGCCGGGCAGCGGAGCTTTTGGCCCTTCTGCGCATTCGGGACCTGGAGCCGAAGCGTCTCCGGTTCGTCCACCCCCACGTGCATAAACCGGCTTCGCTGGTGCTGGTGGAAGCAATACGGTCAGCCGGCGTCGGCCTTGACGTGCTGCCGCCATTGATCGTTCACGAACAGGATGGAGGGTATACGGAGGAAGTGAGGGAGAT
>JAYTJE010000181.1:0-5628 GCA_043731355.1 Nitrospirota bacterium | reverse complement strand
CGTGATGCCCTGCTTCTCCGCATTTGCCAGCCATTTTCTGAGTTCGCTGATCGTGGCAGGGTGGGGGTGTCCGATACCGATGGCGTGGCCCTTTTCCTTGGCAATGCGCGTCAGTTCGTTTAGCTGGTTGCGGATGTATTCCGCGTTCTCGCTTTCATTGTCCAGAAAAACATCGCGCTTTGCGGCCTTCATGCCGAACTCTTTTGCCGTGGCATAGGCCACGCTCTTTGCGCTCGTGAGGCTGTCGAGGAACACCAGGTCTCGGGCCTTGAGCTCGGCCATCAGAAATTTCATGGCCTCACGGTTCTCCGTGAGCGACGAGCCTTCGTGATTGTTCACGCCGATCGCGCCGGGCACGGAATCCATGTCCTCGCCGATAGCATTCAGCAGTTCCATGGGCGTCATGCTGGAGCGCAGCATTCCCGGGGCCGGTTTTCCGTTCTTGCCCCGGTATTCCATGGGCAGGTGGAGCAGCACTTCGCGCTTGTTCTGTCGCGCCAGTTCGGCCACCTTCCTCGAATGGGGAAGGCCCGGCATTATTGCAACGGTGATCCTGCCGGGCAGGGCAAGGACCTCCTGCGCTGAGTTCAGGTCCTGGCCGAGATCGTCGATCACGATCGCGATGAACGCCGTTTTTTCCGCTGGCCTGACAACAGGAAGGTCCTCCTGTTTTTTGACGATTTTCGGTTCCTTGCGCTCTTTTTTTACGGGTTTTTCCGAAGGCTGCTTCTTTATTGCCGGTATTACCGGCTCGATCTTTTTTGTCTGCTCCGCGGCTTTTTTCTCAACGCCCGGCCGGTACTGGCGCAGCGGCCCCCAGAGGGAAAGCCCGATGGTGATGAGCGCGACGACGATGCCGACGACGATCCAGCGGTCGAAGCTTCCGCCTTTTCCCCCGAAGCGTCCTTTCGCCGCTAATGGTTTTTTTGCTGGTTTCTTAGCCATGGCATGATTTTATACAATATTGGCGTGAAAAACGCCAGAGGTTTTTTGAAAGAGGTCCCTGAGCGCGAAGGGAGCCGGGCTGGTGTTTTTGGCTTGACTTAACCGGGTGCGGCTTTTATACTGCCAGCGAAAAAAGAAATTAAACAGGAGGAACTCCAGTCCTATGAGCTTTGTCTATGCGCGTGAGATACCGAATCCCAAAGAGATCATCGCTTCCATGCCGGTCTCCTCGGAACTGCGGGAGATCAAGAAAAAACGCGATGCCGAGATTAGCGCGGTTTTTACCGGGGAGAGCGGCAAGTTCGTCCTGATTATCGGTCCCTGCTCGGCCCATGATGAAGAGGCGGTGTGCGACTACATCGCGCGCCTCGCCCGGATCCAGGAGGACGTGAAGGACAAACTCCTCCTTATACCGCGGATCTATACGAACAAGCCGCGCACCACCGGGATCGGGTACAAGGGGATGGCGCACCAGCCCAATCCGCAGGAGGAGCCGAACATCGTAGAAGGCCTGAACGCCATCAGGAAGATGCATCTCCGGGCCTTGAAGGAATCGCACCTCCCTGCCGCCGATGAGATGCTTTACCCCTCCAATTACCCCTATCTGGAGGACGTACTGAGCTACGTCGCCGTGGGGGCCCGCTCGGTCGAAAACCAGATGCACCGTCTGACCAGCAGTGGCCTCGATATCCCCGTGGGCATGAAAAACCCGATCTCGGGCGATCTCGAAGTCATGTTCAACTCCGTCCAGGCCGCCCAGGCGGCGCATGTGTTCAGTTATAACCGGTGGGAAGTCAAGACCTCGGGCAACCCGCTGACTCACGTTATTCTGCGGGGCGCCGTCGATTACCACGGCAGAAACACCCCCAATTACCATTACGAGGACCTGGTGATCGCCGCCGAGTCTTATAAAAAGCGCGGGCTTGCCAATCCCACCATCATCGTGGATACGAACCACGCCAACTCGAACAAAAAATATAAAGAACAGCCCCGGATCGCCAGGGAAGTCATGCAGAGCCGCCAGCATTCCTCGCTGCTCAAGGACATGGTCCGCGGTTTCATGATCGAGAGCTTCATCGAGGAAGGCAGCCAGAAGGTGTCGGAGAAGGTGTATGGCAAGTCCATCACCGACCCGTGTCTGGGGTGGAAGGATTCGGAAAAGCTGATCCGCGAGCTGGCGGAGATGGTGTAGGAGCTTCGAGTCGGAGTGCAAGCGTTTCATCGAATGCTCTCTGTTTGCCACGCTGAACGCCGCATTCTTTGAGGAGGCCCTTCATGCAATCCCGTATCCTGCTCGCCGCGCTCATATTCGTTGTCCTCACCAGTCCCGCCTCTGCCGCGCAATCAACGATCACGGATGCTGACGGTAGTGCCTGCATGGGGGACGACAGATCCAGAAAACAGACAGAACAGGCCGCTTTGACCGACGCGAAGAAACGGGCTGTTGAGTTCGCCTCAACGTATATCAAAAGCGAGACCGAGGTCAAGAACTTCGTGGTCGAGAAGGACCTGCTCGCAGCTTATGCGCATGCCGAGGTGAAGATCATTCAGGAGCTGGAGAAGTCATGGTATAAGGATGCTTCCTCGGGAGATTGCTACAAGGTGAAGATCAAGGCGGAGATCATCCCTGAGGTGAAGGCAATGGAGGCATTGGCAAAGAACAGCCAGTTTGCCGACGACCCGTCCGCGCCGCTCAAGGTCAAGGCCTGGACGGACAAAAAAGCATACAGAACCGGCGAGAAGATCAAGGTCTTTGTAAAAGGCAACAAGCCGTTCTACGCCCGTGTGTTGTACAAGGATGCAGGCGGTGTGACCCTCCAGCTTCTTCCCAATCCGTACCGGACCGACAATTACTTCAACGGCGGCGTCATTTACGAGATCCCGGCGGGCAATGACCGGTTCGAACTGGAAGTGAACCCGCCTTTTGGAGAGGAGAGCATTGTTGTGTACGCAAGCTCTACGCCCCTCGGCGAGATCGGTTTGGAGGAAAAGAACGGCGTGTACCAGGTGAAGACGCAGTCAGGGGATATCGGAATGAAGACGAGAGGGGTAAAGCTGATAGAAAAGACTGACAGCAAAACTACCGATCCTCCCGCAACTGCCTCGGAGTTCTTTGAGGACAACGTGATTGTCAAAACCGGGAAGTAATCCGGTTCTTTTTGTTCTGTGAGATCAGGAACAAAAACGGGCGAACGATAGTGTAGATCCCTGAGAGGAGCGATATGAGTATTACTAAAACCGTATTAGTACTGTCTTTAGCGCTTGCCATGTTTGGGTGCATGGCCACACCGCAGATACAGTTAAAAAGCGGTGATATTGCTATGGAGATTAAACAAGAAGCTCCGATTGTGTCTATGGTCGCTATTTCTCCAGATGGACGGTACGTTTTATCTGGCAGTTTTGACTCTTTTATCCTCTGGGATATTCTTCAAGGCAGAAAAATACAAACATTCACTCATCCTAAGGGTTATATGGGCGACAGAGCCGCAGTGGCTTTTTCGCCTGATGGGAAATATTTTGCTTCCGGAGGCAAAGGGATAAAACTGTGGGATTCGATCACAAGACAAGAAATAAAGACAATTGGAAACCGAAGGACTACTGCTATAGTCTTTTCTTCTGAGGGAAAATATATCCTTGCGGATGAGTATTTAGTGCGCATGACTCTATGGGATATGGAATCTGGCAAATTGATTAAAGAATTTAATAGGGGAGGGTTATCGTCTTCGGCTCTCTCGCCTGATGGAATGTACGCCTTGTCAGGTGATAGGACGGGCAAGCTTATTTTGTGGAATTCTTTAACAGGCGATAAGATAAAAAGTGTCACAGCTGACCATGGCCCAGTTTTCCCACCCATGGTTGAGATTCATTCTATCGCCTTTTCGCCAGATGGAAAATACGTCCTTTCCGGTGGATATGACAATATTCTGAAACTTTGGGATATTCCAGCACTCACTGAAGTGAAAACATTCAAGGGTCATACCGGTTTTGGCGGAATATTCTCAGTAACTTTTTCTCCGGATGGGAAATATGCCTTGTCCACAGACTACAAAAGCAAGATAATAATTTGGGATTTAGCATCTGGATATGAATGGAAACATCTTACCGGACATACCGGCATGATGGGTACTTCCGCCAAATTTACACCTAATGGCAAATCTGTGATATCAGCAGGAGACGCTTCTACAAAAATATGGAATGTATCTACAGGAAAAGAAGACGCTTCCATGATTGCTTTTGAAGATGGAGAATGGATTATTATAACAGCAAATGGTTATTACAATTCTTCTCCTAAAGGTGATAAGTATCTTAGCGTTAAGGTCAGCGGTAAGGATTATACCATCGAGCAGTTGCGGGAAAGTTTTTACCGCCCCGATCTCGTTCAGCTTGCCCTCTCAGGCGGGTCATTAAAAGAGTTCCGCACGATGGCCGATATCAAACAACCTCCTGCGGTTGCCATCGTGGATACGCCCGGCAATGTTACTGCTGCCGAGGCAGTGATCACGCTCAAGGTCAGCGATGCGGGCGGCGGGATCGGCGATATCCGGCTGTATCTGAACGGTTCTGCCGTCGTGCTCGACAGCAGCCGGGGCGTGGCCATCGTTCCGACCCAACATACGACAGAGGTATACAGAAAATACACGGTCAAGCTCACCAGCGGAGTGAATACCATCCGTGCGATCGCGTTCAACGGCGACAACTCAATGCAGAGCACCGATGCGCTTCACGAAATAACCGCATCCTATAAGTCGATTACCAAACCTTCTCTTTATGCCCTGGTGATCGGCATCAATGAATACAAGAACCCCAAGCTCCAGTTGAATTTCGCTGCCGCCGATGCAGGGCTGTTCGCGGACACCCTGAAAAACGGAGCAGCACCGCTTTTTGACAAGGTGGTTGTGAAGAAGCTTTCAACAAAAGAGGAGACCACCCGGGAGAACATTATCAAGGAACTAACGGCCATGCGCAGTTTGAACCCGGACGACCTTTTCGTGTTCTACGTGGCGAGCCATGGTACGGTCGATGATGGCGAGTATTTCCTCATCACGTCGAATGTCGGCTCACTTTCAACGGCAAAGCTGAAAACCGATGCTATCAGTCAGAATACGCTCAAAGAGCTTGTAGCAAACATTCCGGCCACGAAGAAGCTGATCGTGATCGACACCTGCAGCGCCGGAAAGCTGGGAGACGCGATCCAGACAGCCATGCTGACCCGGGGCATGAGCGAGGACACCGCCATGAAGGTCCTGAGCCGCGCCGTTGGCTCCACCATCCTGTCGGCATCGACATCGGTACAGGAGGCGCTCGAAGGATATCAGGGGCATGGGTTGTTCACATTTGTGCTGGCCGAGGGGCTGAACGGCAAGGCGGATAAAGGCAAGTCAGGCTTTGTCAAGACCACGGAGCTGGCGGATTACGTCGATAATGAAGTTCCTGTTCTGGCGGAGAAGATCTTCAAACGCGCTCAGTATCCTACTATCTCTATAAGTGGGATGGGCTTTCCGATAGGGCAGGTGAGGTAAGAGATACCATAGAGAGGGGAAGATATAAAGCCATTTTGATCCAGAAAGACAGCCATCTTCTTTTAGTCTGCCGATATGTCGTTTTAAATCCGGTTCGTGCAAAGAGGGTAGAAGCGCCGGAGGCGTGGAAGTGGTCCAGCTACCTTGCCACGGCGGGTAAGGC
>JAYTJE010000180.1:0-4832 GCA_043731355.1 Nitrospirota bacterium | reverse complement strand
GGAATAGTCTTTTCAAAAGGAGAGGAGCCCATTCCTGTCATGCTGCCAATTCCCGATGAGATTCTGAAGTCCTATAATGCGCTTCTGGAGAAGAAAGCTTGCTGGTTCAATCATGCTGATTGAACCGACTAATTAATGTGTGGTTCAGGCTACAAGCCTGAACCAGCGAATAAAATCTTTCTCGTTAATTCCACTTAAAACTTCAATATCGCACTATATGACTTTGACCTCTTTCTCTGATTCAAAAGCAATCCCCTGCTTTCTAAACTCAATTTTTAAAGCACTGTGATAAATGCTTTCTAAAAAGCCCGTCTTTCCAAACGCGTATCGTGCCACACGTTCCGCCATTCATTCGCTACTCATCTTTTGCAGGCCAATTACGATATCCGCACGATCCAGGAAATGCTCGGACATGCGGATGTGCGCACAACGATGATCTATACACATTGCATACCGGGTAAGACCGCGAAAGAGCGGAAGAGCCCTCTGGACTTTTAGCCCATGAGTAACTATGCTATAATGACGACCGATGCGAAGAATCTATCAGGAGGAACGCCGAATGAGACAAAAATATGCAGTTGCCATACTCGTAGCAGTACTGATGTTGTCCGGATGCGTTATGAAGTCGGACTATCTGGCACGGCTTGCTGACATCGAAGGGCTCCAGAAGAACAAGGCGAGCCTGGAGGAAAAAACCCAGGCTACCGAGAAAGCGCTGGCGGAGCAGCAGAAGAAGAACGAAGAGTTGACGAAGCAGAAAGAAGAGCTGGAAAAACAAAAGGCCGAACTTGAGAAACAGAAGGCGGCGCTTCAACAGGAGAACGCCAACATCAAGAGCACACTTGAGACGAAGCGTGACCAGCTGTCCCGTGAAATGGTGGACCTGAAGAACAAGCTGACGGAGAATAATGGAAAGCTCCGGGCCCTGGAGGACGAGCTCGGCGCGCGCAACAAACAGATCGCGGACCTCAAGGCACAGATGGCGCAGGTGACGCAGGAAAAGGAAAAGGCGATCACGGAGAAGGAACGCGCCCTTGCCGGGGTCAAAAGCACGTATGACAGTCTTGTTTCCGAACTGAAACAGGAGATAAAACAGGGCGAGGTCCAGATCACGCAGCTGAAGGACAAGCTGACCGTGAACATGGTCGAAAAGATATTGTTCGATTCAGGCAGCGCGGTGATCAAGAAGAACGGCATGAAGGTTTTAGATCGCGTGGCGGAGATCCTGAAAGGTCTGAGCGGCCAGCAGATCAAGGTTGAGGGACATACGGACAATGTGCCGATCGGCCCGGGCCTTGCTGAAAAGTTCCCCACCAACTGGGAACTGTCCACTGCCCGGGCAACGACGGTTGTGCGCTATCTGCAGAGCAGGGGTGTGGGCCCCGCCGCCCTGAGTGCGGAAGGGTATGCGGATTACCGGCCCGTATCGCCGAACAACACGGATGAGGGGAAAGCGAAGAACCGGAGGATTGAGATCGTGCTGATACCGCTGGACGCGGCAAAGTAGGCTGCCGGTCCTTGAGCTCACGGGTAAGCGAAACAGAATGTGCCGGAGGGACCTCTCTCCGGCATTTTTTTACGGGATGTTGAGTAAGAAGGGGGAAAATTTCAAACGCTATTTTTGACGGTTCAGCAATGCTGACGGAAAAATTAACACTATCTGCGCGCGCTCATGCCCGCCCGGTCTTTACCTGACGCCTCGCATTTTTCAACCGAAACTGCGCGGTGAGATTGCGCAGGGCAGCGGAGGCCTGGATCGCGGCGTTCCGATAGGACGGATGCATTGAAGCAATGGCGGGTGAAACGGATACTGAGGGAACAAAAACAGACTTGCGGGTGAGCTCTTTCATGGCGTGACCTCCAGGAAAATTTGAATCACCGGGTGAAAAAAAGCAACTGCCGCGAAGATGAAGTCCAAGAATAGTGCTTATAAGGCGCCTTGTCAATGGAAAAATTTTGCAGGCATTGTGCTTGACTCCGTCCGGGATATCGGCAATAATGTCGGCTGATTCCGTTCCAGGAAGTCTTGAACTCCTTTGGAGTAAAGAGAAAGAGATACCGGACCGATGGCTAAAAAGCAGAGGGTTCTCAAAACAACTCACCAGGCCAGCGCGGCAGTGACGCGGCAAGCGATGGAGCAAAAAGCGCCCGCGGGTTTCTTTTTTCTCATTCTGATGACGGCCATGCTTCTCAGCCTGGCATCCGCGACGTTTATGAGAAATACCGTGTATCAGACGGGGATGTCGTTGTGGAAGAACATTACCGAAACCTCTCCCCAAAAAAGGCGGGCCCACGAAAACTATGGCCAGGCGCTTTCCACCGCCGGACGGCTGCAGGAGGCGCTGGAGCAGTTCAATACGGTCCTTGCGCTGCCGGACGACGGGAGTGTCCCGCTGCGCGATCTGTACCGTGAGATCGGCGTGGTCCAGTTCAGACTGGGTTCGCTCGATGCGGCCGTGGATGCCTGGCGAAAAGGCTTGTGGTATGCAGACGGCGACCCCGGGCTCCTGAATAATCTGTCGGTGGCGTATATGCAGCAGCAGCGCTACGATGAAGCCGCGGCAAGCGCCGAGGCCGCGTTAAAGAACAATCCCATGATGCCTCAACTGCTGAACACGCTGGGGCAGGTCAGCATGATAAAAAAAGAGTATGGCAAGGCACAGAAATATTTTCTTGATGCCATAAACTCTGACCCCGATTCCCCGACGTACTATTCCAACGCCGCCATGGCTTTTGCCCAGACGGGCAAGTATGACGAGGCGTATCAGTATATGGGCATGTCCGCCGCCAGAGCTGCCGATCCGCTGCAGCGGCAAAGGGCCCAGGCCTTCATGGACCAGATGAAGAAAATGCCGGGGCAGAGCAAAAAGATCCAATAATCGTTTGCGCGCCGGACCGGTTTGGGTCAGGCGCGGTGAACGAAGCATTTCTTTTCGATTTGGGGCCTTTGGCCCTTTTTTTTATTCCGTGACGCGTTTCAGAACGAGTGCGGCATTGCTTCCGCCGAAGCCGAGGGAATTGGAAAGGGCCGCGTGTATCTCCTTCTTTCGGGCGGCGTTCGGCACGAAGTCCAGGTCGCAGACAAGGTCGGGGTGCTCAAGGTTAAGGGTTGCAGGCAGGATGCTGTTCTGAAGGGCCAGGCAGGTGATTGCAGCCTCGACGGCTCCCGCGGCGCCGAGCATATGGCCCAGCATGGATTTCGACGAGCTTATGGCGAGCTGACCGGCATGGTCGCCGAAGGCTTCTTTGATGGCCAGCGTTTCGATGCGGTCATTGGAGATCGTGGAGGTGCCGTGGGCATTGATATAGTCAATGGCGTGCGGTTCCATTCCCGCATCAACGAGCGCAAGCCGCATGGCGCGGGCGGAGCCCGATCCGTCCGGAGCAGGCCGCGTATAATGGTACGCATCGGATGACAGGCCGTATCCGGCGAGCTCCGCATGGATCCGAGCCCCGCGCCGGAGCGCATGTTCCCGTTCCTCAAGCAGCAGAACTCCCGCGCCTTCGGCAAGCACGAAGCCGTCGCGGTCCCGGTCAAAAGGCCTGCTGGCTTTGGCTGGTTCGTTGTTGCGCTCCGACAGCGCCCGGGCCTGGCAGAATCCGGCCAGGATGAGCGGCGTGAGCGCCGCCTCGGCGCCTCCGGCCACCATGACGTCCGCGTCACCCCGCTGAATGATCTTCATGGCTTCACCCAGAGAGTGGGCGCCCGTGGCGCAGGCGGTCGAAACAGCAAGACAGGGGCCTTGCGCTCCGAGCTTCATGGCCACGTAGCCGGAAGCCATGTTCACCAGCGACATGGGGGCGGAGAAGGGGGACACCGCTTTCGGCCCCCGGGAAAGAAAGAGCGCCATGTTCTTTTCAGCGGTGGTCACGCCTCCGCGGCCCGATCCGATCAGCACCCCGGTGCGGAGCGCCAGGGAAGGCGTCAGGGAAAGGCCCGCATCCTCAAGCGCCATAAAGGCCGCCGCCAGTGCGTACTGGATGACCGGGTCGGTTTTCCTGACTTCCTTCGGGCCGAGATACTGCCGCGGATCGAAGCCTTTCAGTTCTCCGGCGATGCGGCAGGGAAACGCCGAGGTCTCGAACCGCGTTATCAAGCCGATGCCTGACCGGGCATGGATGAGCGCATCCCAGGTCGTTCTCATATCGTTCCCCAGGGGCGTCACCGCACCCATTCCGGTAATAACCACGCGGATAGTCATGGCGCGCAGTATACGGTTTTTACGGGGTTTTGTCAAAAAACCGCTGACTATTCAGGTTGAAGGTTGTTAGACTGAAGGCTGAAGGTGATAAAACCGGCCCATTCCTTTGCGTTTGACTTCAAGTCTAATTATGCTATAGTTAGCTGGTGTTTACTAAAATCTTTATGGAAGGGAGTTTGAGATGACGAAAAAAGACCTGACTGCATTGACGGTGACCGGACTCAAAGCCCTCGCCAGGAAGAAGAAGCTTGTGTTGCCCGCAAGCGCTAATAAAGCCGATCTGATCTCGGCGCTCCTCAAGGTATCGGACCCCGGGAAAAAACCGGTAAAAATTAAAGCGAAAGCGGTCCCAGCAAAAAAGACCGCACCAAAGAAGAGTATCGCAAAAAAGAAAACCGCGAGAAAAGCCGCGGCAAAAAAAGCGGAAAAAAATGCAGCGCCCATCAAAGTCTCGCGCCGCACCTGGGTGGTCCCGAAAAACGTTCGGCAGCCGTTGCGGTCCCAGGAGAAGGTCGCCGATGCAAAATATTACACCGGTCCCGGGGCCGGGCAGGCTTCGCTGCGCTCTTCGGACAAGCTTCCGGCCGGATACGGCGAGGACCGGATCACGCTCATGGCGCGCGACCCTTC
>JAYTJE010000179.1:0-14238 GCA_043731355.1 Nitrospirota bacterium | reverse complement strand
GACAGCTGGACGAGGACGGAGAGAAAGCCGTACTCCTTGCTTTCCGGCGGCGATGCGATCCGCCGGGCCACTTCTTTCTGGAGCAGAAGCGTAAGGCTTGTGAATTTGTCGGCGTGATCGATGAGGAGCTGAATGATCGGTGTTGAGATATAGTAGGGAAGGTTCGCGACCGCTTTCCATTTGCCGGTCAGCGATCCATAGGGGTAGTCGAGCGCATCAGCGTGGATGATCGTTATATGCTTTTGGTCAGAAAACTGGCGCTCCAGCACCGGGATCAGCCGTGTGTCCAGTTCGAGGGCGAGAACGCATTGCGCCCGCTGTGCAAGCACTGCTGTCAGATGGCCGAGCCCCGGTCCGATCTCAAGCACCTGATCGTCCGGACAGACCTGTGCCGCGTCAGCGATCTTGCAGAGATAGAGAGGGTCTTTGAGAAAATTCTGGCCCAGGGATTTCTTTGCGCGGATGCTGTCGATCATGGTTGCGTATAGTAGCACTAATTCGATGTTTTATGAACAGATATTGTTAGGGATTGAAGAGTCTATATAAATGGGGCATCAAGGACCGCATTGTATGCTAGCGGTAGATGGACGTGCTGAATGACCGGAATATTCTTTAGTACACCTACTACTGTTTAATTACAGGTTGTCGAAACTATTGTCAAATACGAATCGTAACTTGCACATGAACGCGCGGGTGTACCGCAGCGCTTCTCAGCGGTCGGACACGACCCGCATGTTGGAATCGCAGTCAATAAATATCGAGTTGGATTTTGATGATCTCGCTGATTTTAAGCATGTCTTCTTCTGCGAGGACGCCAGCACGCTTAAACAGGCGCAACTTACTAACGGTAGCCAATTGGTCGGACATGGCTTTGCTTTCTTTGCCGTTAAGAAGAACGAGCGCTTCACTTGGATAAAGACGATCTGTTTTACTGGTAAGAGGGACAACTTGAACTCGGTTGAGGAATTTGTTTGAGGCGTCATTGCTGACGATGACGGCAGGACGTTTCTTTTTAATTTCTCCGCCGACGGAAGGATCAAAATTTACCCACCAAACCTCACCTCTTTTCATGTTTTATGTCCTTGAAAGTGGCCTCGGCCCATTCCAGAGCATCTACTTCCCGCTTTTTGTCTTTAGACATCTGGGAGTAGGCTAATTCCAGGTTGGGGCGAACTACATGCGGGCGCACGAGTTCCTCGACGAATTTGCTAATTTTGCGGGGGCCGATGGTTTTATGAAGGCCTTTATATACGGCCTCATCGACTGTTATGGTCAGTTTTTTCTGCATTCTGTCCCTCCTTTTTATACGTGTAGTATACGTATTAGAGGCGGATATGTCAACAGCCAGGAAATCTTCTATGAAATATTCAGCGCTACTCCTCCGTGAAGTAGTCGGAATCGATCTTCTTCAAATCATACGTGGCGATTGTGGACACCCCAACATTGTGATCGATCATCAATTCGGCGAGAGTTTCTCCGCCAATCAGCACAATTTTGGTGTCAACGCGAGAGACGTAATCGAGCGCCTCGCTTGAAAAATCGGAGGTGGCGATGAATAGCCCTTTTTTCGCACGTTGCCCAGTCAACGCGCCGACAAACTTCTGAATTTCCGGCCGTCCGACAGTGTTCTCCCACCGTTTCGCCTGAATGTAGATCGTGTCTAAACCGAGTTTGTCTTCTTTTATAATTCCGTCAATACCGCCGTCGCCGCTTTTTCCGATTGCTTTGCCTGCGTCCTGTCGTGTTCCACCGTATCCCATTTTTACGATGACTTCCACCACAAGGCGTTCAAAGAACGCGGGAGATGACGATTTTAAGCGTTGCAGTAATTCGGTGGCGAGGTCCCTCCGAATCTTTTCGTATGCATTTTCCAGTGTTTCTTCCGGCGTGGCAGGAGGATCATTATCAGAATCATCCGTTTCTGTTTTTGTTCGTTTCGTGTTTCTGAATTGCACATATTCCGGGAATTGGAACAGATATTTCAAATTGAGGGCAGCCGGTTTCTTTCCGAGAACGTCTATGCCTCGCTCAGTTATTTTGAACACTCCTCGCTTTGGACTCTCCAATAATCCCGCCATTTTCAAATGTGATTTTGCCCAGGCCAATCTGTTGACGAAGATTTCCTGAACTCCGCTCGGAAGAAGAGCTTTCCTCTCGTCGTTCGTCAATTTGAACGTGGTAGCCAATGCATCAGCCGTTTCACTGGTGGTGTGCTCCCTCCCATCGTGGCAGAACTGCATCAGCGGTAGCATTATGGATTGAAAATCGGGGATTGCCATGTAATCTCCTTTAGAGATCGCATATTAGATACCAGCATTTCAATACTATATGCTTTCCCTTACACGTAGGCACGAATATATGCTTAATCCGCGACGTTGTCAAAGATTCCGATGGGGTAATTTAAGGGTAATTGCCGAAGGTACGGTTTGTAACTTTATGCATTGCGAAGGATGGGGCCTTCCAAGAGTACAGGAAGTACTTCACACGCTATCCGAGGTTGCACGTGACTTCCTCCTCGCTACACCTGCATCCTCGGATCGAGCTTGTCCCGCAGAAAGTCGCCCAGCAGGTTGAAGCTGATCACCGTGATGCTGATGGCGAGGCCCGGGAAGATCACCATCCAGGGGGCCGAGTTGATATAGGCGCGGTTCAAGCTGATCATCGAGCCCCAGGTGGGCGCAGGTGGTTGTACGCCGAGCCCCAGAAACGAGAGCGCGGCTTCGAGCAGGATGAATCCACCCACGCGCAAGCTGCCGGCAACGATGATGAGAGGAAGCGCATTCGGCAAAATGTGATGAAAGAGAATTCGTCCCGATGAAGCGCCGATGGCCCGCGAGGCCTCCACGTACGTCTGTTCCCTGAGGGAAAGCGTAATGCCGCGCACGAGCCGGGCAAACCCCGACCAGCCCACGAGCGTAATGGCAAGCATGGCGGATGTCAGCCCCGGCGGCATGACCGCGCTGATGCCGATGGCAAGGATCAGGCTCGGGAACGCAAGAAAGATGTCGAAGACCTGGGACAGGAACGCATCCACTGTGCCGCCGAAGTATCCGGCGACCAGGCCGAAGCAGATGCCGATGCTGAGCGACAGAACAGAGGCGATGACGCCGACGCTGAGCGAGATGCGCGCGCCGGAGACGATGCGCGACAGGATGTCCCGGCCGGTGCTGTCCGTGCCGAGCCAGTGGGCAGCGCTCGGCGGCTCTTTCAAGTGTTCGAGGTCCATGAAGAGGGGGTCCGCGGAAACAAGCCACGGGCCGACAAGCGCGGTGAGCACGAGCAGCGTGAGCACCACTACAGCGACGAGCGCAGGGATGTTTGATTTGAGTTCGTTGAATAAGGTAGTAACGCCCATAGGTATGAGATACTCAAAATCAGATTTTTTAAACAAGGGAAAAAACTTTTTTGACACTGATAAAAGCTGATACAGCTATGAAGAGGCATGATGTATCATAGATCTTAATCAGCCCTTATCGGTGTCCAGAGTGATTTAGTCAGTTTAATCCCCGCTCTTTATCCTCACCCGCGGATCGAGCAGATGATACGAAAGATCGACCAGCAGATTCATGGTCACAAAAGCAAAGGCGCCGAACAGCACGACGCCCATGATCACGGGATAGTCGCGTTTCAGGATGCCGTCGAGGGCATAGCGGCCGAGGCCGTCCCAGCCGAAGATGGTCTCGGTGAGCACGGCGCCGTTCAGGTAGGAGCCGAGGTCAAGGCCGATGAGCGTCACGATCGGGATGAGTGAGTTCTTGAGCGCGTGTTTCAAAACCACGGTGGTCTCGGAAAGCCCCTTGGCGCGCGCCGCAGCAATGTATGGCTGCGAGAGCGATTCAAGCATGGATGAGCGGGTCACCCGCGCGATGTAGGACAAGGAAAAGGCGCCGAGGGTAACCGCGGGAAGGATCAGGTATTCAAGCTGTCCGTTGCCCGTGCCGGACGGAGGCAGCACGCGAAAGTACAGCGAGAAGACAAGCATGAGCGCCAGGCCGAGCCAGAAGACCGGAAGCGAAATTCCGCCCACGGTAACGAATGCGATGAGCCGGTCCCAGTTAGTGCCGCGCTTGACCGCGGCAAGCGTTCCCAGGCCGATGCCGAAGAACGAGGCAAAGAGCATGGCTGCCAGAGCAAGCCGGAGCGTGTTGGGAAATTTCTGGAGCAGGTCGTCGGAGATCTTTCTGTTGGTGTAGTAGGAACGGCCCAGTTCGCCGGTAGCGAGAAGTTTCACATAGCCAAAGTACTGCAGCGGCAAGGACCGGTCCTGGCCGAGCTCCGACCTGATCCGCGCAATGGTTTCCGCATTGGCGCGCTCTCCTGCCATGCCGGTCGCCGGATCGCCCGGCAGCGCCTGCATCAGGACGAACGTAATGAGTGTGATGCCGAGAAGCGTCGGGATGAAGAGGAGGATCCTTTTGAGGAGGTAGTAACCCATGGATGTGCAATCTTACACAATCTCCGGGAAAACCGCAACCAACAAGATGGACTCCAAAGGCCTGCATAGTTTTTATTGTTCAATCCTCCCGCTCTTCATGACCAGCTGAACGTCTCCGACTCTGTTCGCCTGGTCCCGGTCGTGGGTGGTCATGATGATCGTTGAGCGGCCTTCTTTTTTCATGGCGCCGATGATCGACTCGATGATCTCCGTGTTTTCTTCGTCGATGGAAGCGGTGGGCTCGTCAAGGAAAAGGACCTCGGGTTCCAGCACCAGCGCGCGGGCTATGCCGAGCCGCTGGGTCTCTCCGCTTGAAAGGGTGCGGGCATGCTGACCGGCTTTGGGTCCAAGTCCGACGAAGTCAAGCGCAGCGTTCACCTTCCGCTCTATCGTCGGGCGGTCGAGGCCCCGTATCGTAAGGCTGTAAGCTACATTCCTGAAAACCGTGGTATTAAACACACCGGTGCGGGGAAGCACCAGGGTTATTCTGCGTCTGAGAATTATGTCCTGGGCGAGCGGGGTGCTGTTGTTAAAATAGGAGACCTCCCCGCTGTTCTGCTGTTCGAGCAACGCGCAGATCCTGAGGAACGTTGATTTGCCGCAGCCATTGGGGCCCATGAGTACATAGGCGCCGGTCCTGTCAAAGACAAAGGAGCAGTCATTGAGAATGGTCTTGTTGTCGTAGGCTTTGGTGATATGGGAGACAGAGAGCTTCACTGAGAGGACACCATCCCTTTTCTCTGGATTGTGTGCAGCACAGCATTCACTATGAACGACAATGCAAGCAGGATGATTCCGAGCGCGAGGGCGAGCTCGAAGTTTCCTTTGTCAGTCTCGAGAGCGATCGTGGTGGTCATGACCCTGGTATAGCCCGCGATATTTCCGCCTACGATAAGAATGGCGCCGACCTCGGCCATGACCCGGCCAAAAGCCGCAACAATCGCGGAGATGATGCCATACCGCGCCTCGTGGATGATCGCCAGAGTCTCCTGCCGCGGTGTAGCGCCGAGGGTACGGCTGGCCAGCCTGATAAGAGGATCAACATTCACGATCGCCGAGTGGCAGAGTGCGGTTACGATCGGGAGCGCCAGGATCGTCTGGGCGATGATCATGGCTGACGGTGAATAGAGCAGGCCCAGGAAGCCGAGCGTCCCTTTGCGTGACAGGAAGAGATAGACAAAGAGCCCGACGACGACCGGCGGAAGGCCCATGAGCGTATTTACGGCGCTGATGGCAAGATCCCTTCCCGGGAACCGTTTCAGGCCAAGCATCGCGCCGAGGGGAAGGCCCAGGAGCGTTGCGATCACGAGAGCAGAGCCTGATACTTTAAGAGACAGGAGAATAATGCCGAAGAGCTCGGCATTGAGGTGGAAGATGAGTTCGAAGGCCCGGGTGAAGCCGCTCAGGATAGAGTCCATAAGCTCATTGTGGACACGGATATACACGGATAAGCACGGATGACCCGGCCCCTTCCTTCATGTTGACGGCTTTATTCCGCATTCCGAAATCCGAACTCCGCATTTTCTTCACTTTGCGTTCGGGATAAAAAGCGCATTCCCGTTTTTGTCTTTATACGCGGCTACAACATCCTGACCCTCTTTGGAAATGATCCAGTTCACGAACTCCATGGTTTCCTTGAACTTGACCGTTTTGGTCTTCTCCGGGTTCACTGCCATGACGCCATACTGGTTGAAGAGCGTCGGGTCGCCTTCGAGCACGATGACCATGTCGAGTTTGTCCTTGCCGCTGGTAGCGAGCCAGGTGCCGCGGTCGGTCAGCGTGTAGGCCCGCTTCTCGTCAGCGATGCGCTGGGTCTTTTCCATGCCCTGACCGACCTCAAGATACCATTTCTGGCCAGTTGGTTCAATCCCCGTTTTCTTCCAGAGCGAAAGCTCCTTGGTATTGGTGCCGGATTTGTCTCCGCGCGAAACGAAGGATGCGCCCGATCCGGAGATCCGCTTGAACGCTTCGGTGGCCGTCTTTAAACCCTTGATCTTCGCCGGATCGTTCGTGGGGCCGATGACGACAAAATCATTGTACATCACGTCATGCCGGTTCACGAAAAAGCCCTCTTCCACGGCTTTCAGTTCCTGCTCCTTCGCATGGACGAACACCACGTCGGCATCGCCGCGCTTCCCGATCTCGATGGCAGCACCGGTGCCCACGGCGACGACATCGATCTTGATCCCGGTCTTTTTCTCGAAGATCGGCAGCAGATAGTCAAAGAGCCCGGAATTCTGCGTACTGGTGGTTGACGCCATGCGGATGCGGGTCTCTGCTGAAATAGCTGTTGTGCTGCTGATAAGCATGAATAACAAGGTCAGTACGATCGAATTTCTCATTGAACACTCCTTTGGTTGTTATATTTTGAGCTTCTTTTGCTCTCGCATCAGAAAGGCCTGAAGATCCTTATGAAACCGCCAGAACATCTTGATCGCCCGTTCTCCGGCCTTGGTCACCCGCGCGCCGCCACCGCCTTTGCCTCCGGTGGCAACTTCCACAAAGGGTTCGCTTGCCTGCCGGTTCATTGAATCCACCATGTCCCATGCGTGGCGATAGGCCATGTCCATGGACTTGGCGGCCTTGGTGATCGAGCCATGTTCAATAATGCGTTCGAGCAGGACCGCGCGTCCATTGCCAATGAAAGTGCCTTCCGGACCGTCGATCCAGACGCGGCCGCGAACGGTCGGAGTGCTTCCGGTCTTCTTTCGTTGTGTCGCTTTGTCCTTGTGCATAGCGTAATATACCGAAGGGAATAACGGTTGTCAAGCCGTAACCATCGCGCTCATTGCGGATCGATGTTCTCCTTGCATTTAGCCCATGGTTATAGTACTTTCATTGCAATCACCCATGCCATTATCATTGAATGAAATAAAAGACCGCGCCCTTGCCTTCTCCCGGGAATGGGAAGGCGAGGTCGCGGAGCGGGCCGAGGCCCAGACCTTTTGGAATGAGTTTTTTAACGTCTTCGGCTTAAATCGAAGGAAGCTGGCGAGTTTTGAAGAGCCGGTGCGTCGCGCTCGGGCGCGGTTCGAGGAAAAGGGCGGCAAGGGCGGGTTCATCGACCTCTTCTGGCGCGGGACCCTGATCGCGGAGCACAAATCTCTTGGCAAAGACCTCGACTCGGCGTACAAACAGGCGCTGGAATATTTTGAAGGCATTGCCGTAGACGATCTGCCCCACTACGTTATCGTATCGGATTTCGCGCGTATCCGGCTTTATGATCTCGATACCGACACCCGCACGGAACTGCCTCTCAAAGACCTCTATAAACATATCAAACATTTCGGCTTCATCGCAGGCTATACCACGCAAAAGATCACTGCCCAGGACCCGGTTAACATCAAGGCGGCGGAGCGCATGGGCAAGCTGCATGACCGGCTGCGGGCTTCCGGCTACTCCGGCCACAACCTCGAACTCATGCTTGTCCGGCTGTTGTTCTGCCTCTTTGCCGAGGACACGACGCTTTTCGATCCGCGCGGCGCGTTCAGCGACTTCCTCGAAAACAATACGAAAAAAGACGGCTCGGACCTCGGTCCGCAGCTTTCACTGCTCTTTCAAGTGCTGAACACCAGAGAAGACCGTCGTCAGGAAAGTCTTAAGGAAACCTTTACCGCATTTCCTTATGTGAACGGCAAGCTGTTTGAAGAGGCGCTTCCGATCCCGGCCTGCGACAGCACGATGCGCGCGCAGCTTCTTGATTGCTGCGCTCTTGATTGGGGCCGCATATCTCCGGCCATCTTCGGTGCGCTGTTTCAGTGCGTTATTGACGAGGAAGGTTCGGCACGCCGCCGTAATCTCGGCGCTCACTACACCAGTGAAGAGAATATCCTCAAGCTCATCAAACCGCTGTTCCTCGACGATCTCAGGGCGGAATTTCATGCCATAAAGCGCAACAGCAATAAACTCTACGAGCTGCTTAAAAAGATCGCCCGCCTGAAATTCTTCGATCCCGCCTGCGGGTGTGGAAACTTTCTCGTCATCGCCTACCGGGAACTGCGCCTGCTCGAACTCGAAATTCTGCGCGCCGCCCGCGCAACGGGCCAGATGCACCTGGATATATTCCAGCTCGTGCAGGTGGATGTGAACCAGTTCTACGGCATCGAGATTGAGGAGTTCCCGGCCCAGATCGCCCAGGTCGCGCTCTGGCTCACGGACCACCAGATGAACATGCTGGTGTCCGAGGAGTTCGGCCAGTACTTCCGCCGCCTGCCGCTCATTCACTCGGCGTCGATCCATTGCGGCAATGCTTTGCAAATGGATTGGAACAAGGTCATCTCCGCCGAGCTTGTTGACTACGTTCTCGGCAATCCGCCGTTTGTGGGCTCCAAATTTCTGAATGACTCTCAACGTGCGGATATGGAACGTGTTTTCGGTAATGTCGCAAACGCCGGCGTGCTTGACTATGTGACGGCATGGTACAAAAAGGCCGTCAGTTATGTAAAAGGCGACGAAAAGCTTTCCGCTATGCTCGATGCTATGAACGGCGCACAGAAAGCGCCACGAGAGCGGATAAAAATCGCCTTTGTTTCCACCAATTCAATTACACAAGGCGAGCAGGTGGGCGCTCTCTGGTCAGACCTTCTTCGGAATGGGGTAAAGATACATTTTGCTCATCGTACTTTTAGCTGGAGCAACGAGGCACGAGGCAAAGCAGCGGTACATTGCGTTATCATCGGTTTTGCCTTACACGATACCGACCGCAAGACCATTTACGACTATGAGCACATCAAGGGAGAGGCTCATGCGACGGAGGCGGGAAACATCAATCCCTATCTCGTGGATGCGCTCGACCTTGTACTACTTCGCCGCGACCAGCCGCTATGCAACGTACCGGAAATCGGAATTGGGAATAAGCCTATCGACGGCGGCAACTATCTTTTCACCACGGAAGAAAAGGCCGCCTTTCTGAAACTGGAGCCGAAGGCCAAGCAATGGTTTCGACGCTGGATCGGCTCCGACGAATTCATCAACAATTATGAGAGATGGTGTCTTTGGTTGGGAGATTGCCCGCCCGAAGAACTGCGCCAAATGCCGGAAGCGATGAAGCGTGTGGAAGCTGTGCGCGCATTCCGTCTGGCGAGCAAGAGTGCGCCTACACGTAAGCTCGCGGATACTCCGACGCGCTTTCACGTGGAGAATATTCCCGCAAAGCCTTATCTGGTGATTCCAGAGGTTTCATCCGAACGACGGAACTACATTCCGATGGGTTTTATGAAGCCGAGCACACTGTCCAGTAATCTGGTTAAAATCGTGCCGAATGCAAAGCTTTATCACTTCGGGATGCTATCTTCGGGTATGCATATGGCCTGGGTTAGGTCCGTTTGCGGTCGGTTGAAAAGCGATTATCGCTATTCAAAAGACATTGTTTACAACAACTACCCCTGGCCGAGCGATCCTGCCGAAAAACAGCAGGCAGCGATCGAAGAAGCCGCACAGACCGTACTCGATGCCCGTTCCGCACATCCTGACGCTTCACTCGCCGATCTCTATGATCCCGTTGCCATGCCTCCGGACCTTCGTAAAGCGCATCAGGTGCTTGATAAGGCCGTTGATGCCGCCTATGGGAAGAAGACCTTCGCCTCTGATGCGGAACGGGTGGCGTTTTTGTTCGAGTTGTACCATAAGTACACGAGTCTGCTCCCTGCGCCGGAAACAGCCAAACCACTTAAGAAAAAAAGGAGTAAATAAACCATGGCTAAGAATAAAGGCCAACTTGTTTGCCAGCATCTGGAAAACTTGTCTCGCGCGGCGCTGGACGAGTACCAGGGCATCTTGAAAGAATACGTGAAAGGGCGCCACGGCGTTTATGCTCTTTATAGAAAAGGAAATCTTTACTATGTCGGTCTTGCGTCGAACCTGCGCAACAGACTAAAATCGCATCTCAAAGATCGCCATGCGCAAACCTGGGATACCTTCAGCGTGTACTTCACGATCAACGATTCTCATCTGCACGAGCTTGAAACACTCCTCCTGAAGATATCCGCGCCAAAAGGGAATAAACAATCCGGCAACTTCATGAATTCGGATAATTTGAAGCCACGGTTCAAAAAACAAGTGGACATCGCATGGAAGAAAAAGCGTGCCGCGTTGCTTGGTGACGAAGACGAAAAGCCGGTAGTCAAACCTAAACGCGAAATGCAACAAAAGGGACGCAAATCGGTGCTTGCAGGGTACTTTCCTAAAAGAACAGAAATCCGACTGCGTTATAAAAATAAGACGTTCAAAGCCATAGTCAGAAAAGATGGATCTATTTTATATGGCGGTAACGTTTACACATCACCGTCCCTTGCCGGATTTGCGATCAAAAAACGACCGACGAATGGATGGACGAACTGGAACTATGAACAAGCACCGGGCTATTGGGTGCTCATTGATACTCTGCGGAAGAAATAACTATGTGTACAACTGTCCTATAAAAAGATAACGGCCACGTAAATACGTGGCCGTTAGATGTGCAGTTTAAATGCGTTCAAGAGAGGTTATCTCACGCTGTACACATACTCCTCATCGGAATATGCCTCTTCCCTCTGAATCCTGATCCTCGTATAGGTAAGCGAATTCTCATCTATCTTGGCATATTTCCCTTCTTTGGTTCGCTGAAGGAACGTGAGGAGTGCCTTTTCTTCTGATGAATTCATCTTTTTCTCTTTCGTCTTCATAGTGGCTCACCTTTTACGGAATTATTTTTCTTCCGGTCTGCAATTCTAACTGATTTTTTATCCCGAGAAGATCCATGCTGAATCCACACTTACACTTAATCTTACCATCTTTGGGGAATGGTGTAAAGCCCTGTGTGCTCAATTCTTTGTCGATTTGTGGATTTTGAACGAACTTCGCATAAAGCTTATGTAGGGCCTTACATTTAGGGCATAGTTGTTCTATTTGAACTACATCCATCGCCTGAGCGGGTATATTTTGCGCTGCCAACCCGGCAGGAGCACCTTGTTTGGATAGTTTTGCCTCGGCAGTTGCGAATATTTTATAAATAGGTGACGAGTCAAAAATGAGTCTGCAAACCATCTGGATTCGATATACGATATCTGCCAGCTTCGGATCATCATCGACGCATGCGATCTTGAGGTTGATCTCCTCCAAGTCCTCAATCTTGATCGATCTTCCATGCGAACGCCATTTTGCATGATTACTCAATGCTTGGGCAATTTCCGATGCGCGCCTGCTTTTCATTTCGGCGGTTACAGGAACGCCGCGAGTTTCCGTCTTTTCCCATTTTTTGAACTTATATTTGACAAGCCAGTCAACGACGAGGTCCTCGGCAAATTTCAAGGCATGGTAGACGCTCCCTAACTCCCCAGGGGTTATCTGCGCAACCATTGTCGCATCAAACGGATTGAGACGATTATTTTTCTCTGCATCATCCCGCGTCTGGTTGACCCATTCCATGTAGTCATAGGCAGAAATAACGGATCGACCGATTTTCATTTGAGCGTCAATAGGACCGAGGCTGCCGGTTTCCGTCATCAGGATCTCGTCACCAGAAAGGACAATCAGTGTGCCTGCGCTTTTTGCTTCCCCGGAAACGACAAAAGAGACGGTGTCAAAATGTTTTCTGAGAAAAAGTACAATTTCTTCCGCAGCTTCACCGCTGCCGCCAGGCGTCTCAATATAAACATCGACTTTTTTGATACTGTTTTTATCAGAAAGAAAATCTCTGATAATATAGTAGTCAGCTTGGTCGAGTGCAATATTCGGGATTGGTTTGCCAACCGCAGAGGCGTAGACAAAGAGATATGTTGCACGAAGTTTATTGTATTCACCGATCAAACGCCGCAACTCGATTTCTAATCCATTTATGTTGGATTTGCGGAGAATGGCTAAGTATTCGTTAATCAGGCTCATATGATTGATGACCTCTACAGGATGACGCTACTATAGCAAAAAAGAATTACTGATACAAGGAAAAGGTACTATAGTAGCACCTTACTTCTGAATGGTCCCTCCTCCCACGACAATGTCCCCATCATAGAACACCGCGGACTGGCCCGGGCAGACACCGGGAACGGGTTGTTTCAAGATGACGCGAAGCGTGTTGTTGTCAATTGGCAGGACGACCGCTGGAACAAAGGGTGATCGATAACGGATCTTGACCGTTGCCTCAAGGGGAGCTGTGGGTTCGTCCGTCATGGTCCACGAGGGATCGGACACGAGCAGTTCACTGGTCTGCAGTTCTGAAAGATTTCCGAGCACGACCCGGTTCGTTTCTTTTTCTATCCGCACCACATACAGCCGCTCGCCTGCGGCAACGCCGAGTTTCCTGCGCTGTCCCACCGTAAAGAGGGCGATGCCGTCATGTTTGCCAACGATCTTTCCATCGGTCATCACCAGCTCTCCCGGAAGAAGCAGTGTTGGCGCGTGCTCTTTCAAGAAAGCGCGATAATCGTCATTCGGCACAAAGCAGATCTCCTGGCTTTCCGGTCGTT
The DNA here is from genome assembly GCA_043731355.1 of Nitrospirota bacterium. GTDB lineage: Bacteria > Nitrospirota > UBA9217 > UBA9217 > UBA9217 > GWC2-56-14. The sequence continues at coordinate 1,362 of JAYTJE010000179.1, read as the reverse complement.
CGGCGGCAGGGAGGTCGAGTTTGCGCGCGAGCTCTCGAACCCCGGTCTTGTGCATTCCGCCGAGCGGAAACAGCACGCTCCTGAGCTGGTCCTGCGTCAGACGGTACAGAAAGTAGCTCTGGTCTTTGCCGGGGTCGATGCCTTTTTTCAGCAGAAATCGGGATGACGCCGCATCCTGTTCAACGCGGGCATAGTGGCCGGTGGCGAGCGCGTCAAAACCCTGTTCGCGGGCATAGGACAGAAGCAGCTGAAACTTAATGAGGTCGTTGCATTTGATGCAGGGGTTTGGGGTGCGGCCGATGCGGTACTCGGCAATAAAATCCTGAACCACGTTCTGCTCGAATGATGACTGGGCATCGATCATGCGGTGCCGGATGCCGAGGTGGTTGCAGACGGCCTGGGCAGAGGCAATGTCGCAGCACAAGCCCGCAGTCAGCTTCATGGTGACGCCTTCGACAGTCATGCCCTGCCGCAGGAGCAGCGCCGCGGTCACGGAGCTGTCAACGCCACCGCTCATTGCTACGAGAACACGTTTTTTCATAAGGCATTTTTACCTACGCCTTTTTCCATTTGAGAAAAAGCAACGAGATCGACCCAAGCATGAACAGAATACTGCCGATCAACGCCCATATTGCACCGGGGTCCTTGTTGATCATGAGCAAGGCAGCCGGGCCCCGTTCGAAATCGAGGCTCTTGAGGTAGATGCCGACGCCCTTGTAGAACAGCGGTTTGTTCGGGCCGAGCGTGCCGCGTATCACGACCTCATTGTTCTCATACAAGGAAACATTGGCGGACCATTTCCGCATGTATCCTGCGGGGTCCGTCTCCACGGTTATTTTTTGCAAAGAGAGCGCTCTGTCTTCAGGCAGGCGCGCGAAACCCCCTTCAGGCATTATCCCCGAGAGTTTGTATCCCCATCCCGCTCCGAGCAAATGCGCCAGCAGGATGAACAGGAACCCGATGTGGATGATCTGCGGCGAGATGCGGAGGAGGAGGTCGGAGCGTGACCATTTCCCCCGGATCGCCTGAAAGCTGCAGAAGAGGGTGTTGATGGTGAGCAGGATCAGCCCCGCCAGGGCGGCGAAGAACCACCAGGTCTGCCAGAGGTTCAGGAACGCGACGCTTTTCACCCATTCGAACAGAAGAGCGTCGTTCATGGAGGAGAACACGTCACGGTGCACCGGCATCATATACGAGCCGATGAAAAAAATGATGACCAGGCCGAAAAGCGTCCAGACCGATGTTTTGAGTGAAAGAAAGAAATTTTTCATTTTAAAACTCATGCGAGCTTTTCATCAGAAGCCCCACGCCCGCGTAGGTGAACAGCACGATCACAAAACCAACAATGCCCATCCAGGTTAC
>JAYTJE010000178.1:0-4573 GCA_043731355.1 Nitrospirota bacterium | reverse complement strand
TTCTCCTTTTGCATTTGAATGCTACTAAAATTATACTATGAAAAGTTGTCAAGCGTAAAGTGATTTTAGCTTTGTTAACTCAACCGGATAGGCATATTGCAGAATTACCAGTCCGACCGGGACCGGGAGAAAACCGTTTTCGTTGGAGCAAGCGCTCCGATCGCCGAAATTCAGCGGCTTATCGAGCTTGCCGCGGCCGCCGATGCCCCGGTGCTGATAACGGGCGAGACCGGTTCGGGAAAGAACGTGGCGGCGCGTTCCATTCATTACCGCGGACCCGACAGCCATGCGCCGTTCGTCAGCATCAACTGCGCAGCCCTTCCCGAGAGTCTCATCGAGGCGGAGCTTTTCGGCCATGAAAAGGGCGCGTTCACCGGCGCGGTGGGCCTCAAAAAAGGCCTGTTCGAGATGGCGGAAGGCGGGACCATCTTCCTTGACGAGCTCGGCGAGATGCCCATGGCGCTCCAGGCAAAGCTCCTGGGTGTTCTTGACGACGGCGCCTTCCGGCGCCTTGGCGGGACGGCGATCCATAGCGCCCAGGTCAGGGTCATTGCCGCCACCAGCGTGGACCTCGAGAAGGCCATTCGCCGGAAGAACTTCCGCGAGGACCTCTACTACCGGATCGGCGTGATCAAACTGCACTTGCCTCCCCTGCGGGACCGGAAGGAGGACCTGGCCGCTCTCTGTGATTTTCTCATCAACACGGTGGCGAAAGGCAGGCAGGTCGCTCTGGCAGGCGGAGAATTGGAAAATCTGTCGCGCTATGACTGGCCCGGGAATGTGCGGGAGCTCAAAAATGTGATCGAGCGGGCCGCCATTCTGCAGCGCGGCGCGGAAATACGGCCGTCGGAGTTTTTGAAAAGTTCGCCGACAAAAGTCGCGCACCACGCGCCGGAGCAAAAGAGCAGGCCGCACAGTTCTCCGTCATCAGCCCTGGATGATATGGAGAAAGGGCTCATCCTTGCCGCGCTCGGGCAGCATGGCGGCAATTTCAGCCGCGCGGCACGGGCTGTCGGCATTTCCCTGTCCACGCTGAAGCGAAGGTTGAAAAAGTACGGGATAGAATGAGAAAGTCGTATGTTGACCTATCCGCCCTTATCCGTCGTTAATCCGATCCTTCCGTGTCCAGGGTTTTTCCGGTCTTCTTATCTCACATCCGCCTTCTTGAAATTCCGATACAGCAGCAGGTCATAGGTTATCTTGAGCCCGCCGGCAATGAGAAAAGGCGCGCCCAGAAGGGCAGGAGAGGCCAGCAGGATGCCGGCCAGAAAGGGCGACGCAGCAGCTCCGATCGAGCGGGCGATAGTAGTGACGCCCGATGCCGCGGAGCGTTCGTCGGGAGCAACGACGGCCATGGTGCAGGACTGGCGCGTGGGAACGTCCATCTGGGAGATGCTGAAGCGGAGCAGGAGCACGGTAATGGCGAGGCCCAGGGTCGGCATGAACGGGACCAGGCAAAGCAGCACGTTAGACGGTATGTGCGTAAACACCATGGTGCGGATCAATCCGATGCGGTTCGCGATCCGGACGGCAAGCAGGGCCGATATTCCGATGGCTGTCTCACCAGTATCTCGAGGGAGCCGGTTTTCTCATGCCAGGCGCGTCTTTTTTCCTTCTCAAACCGCTATAGCATTTTGACGTAGTCAGACTGACATAGTCCAATGATGGTTGCAACGGATGCAACGAAAGAGCCATGTTGTTGAAATCATGATGAACAGCTGATCTTAACCTGATGCCCAAACGCGCTTTTCTCCATGGCACGGTCATTGCAATTCATGTTTGCGATATGGAAAAAGAGAAACTGAAAACCGTTCTGATCGTTGACGACGAAAAGTCATTTCTCCTGAGCCTGCTTCAGGGGCTGGAGGCCTATACTTCGGATTTTGAGGCCATAACCGCGCTGAACGGCAAGGTTGCGGTCGAAACGCTTCAAACGCGCAGCATCGACCTGGTGATCACGGACCTGAAAATGCCGGAGCTGGATGGCTTCGGTTTGCTCGCATCCATAAGCAAAAACCAGCCGCACCTGCCGGTCATCGTCATGAGCGCCTACTGCACACCCGAGATCAAGGCGCGGCTGAACAAACTGGGAGCTTTCAAGATCCTGGAAAAGCCCATCGACTTTCAGGACTTTGTGGAAAATATCTTTGCTGAACTGCACGCGGTCTCGAAGGGTTACCTAAACGGGATCACCCTGCCCGCATTTCTTCAGCTGGTGGAGATGGAACGGAAGACCTGCACACTCACCATCGGGTCGCACGGGAAAAAGGGGTTCCTCTATTTTCTGGAAGGCGTCCTGATCGACGCCGACAACGGCATCGACAAGCACGAGCAGGCGGCCCTCGATATCGTATGCTGGATCGATCCCGCCATCGAGATCGACAGCTTCTGCAAACACAAGGACAGGAACATCACCAGTCCTCTGGGGTTCATCCTGCTGGAAGGGCGCCGTCTGCAGGACGAGAAACAGCGGGCGCCGGGAGCGTTGCCAATCGCCCCGGTGCAGCCGAAGGCGGGCGGAAATGGCTCCAACCGTCGCGGAGAACAGACGAACGAGACCCAACAGTCGGCATCAGGAACGATGACAAAGGAGAATAAAATGGCAACGACACGAGAGATCTTGAGCGAGCTTTCAAAACTGGAGAATATCGAGGCGGTCTGCCTGGTGGCGCGCGACGGCTTTCTGCTCGACAGCATCGCGCGCAGCGGCATTGACCGGGAAATGATCGGCGCCATCGCATCGAGCGGCTTCGGCGCCTCCGATTCCATGGGCAGGCAGCTCGAAAAAGGCACGATGCTGATCAGCATGATCGAGTTTGACAAAGGGCCGGTGCTGCTTGCGCCGATCGGCGAAGACGCGTTCCTGGTGATCGTGGCCGACAAGGAGGCGAATCTCGGCATGATCCGCCTGAAGCTGAAGAAGCACAGTCACGAGCTGGCGCTCGCTGCGGCGATATAATACGATAGGGGGACATGAATTATGAGCGAAGAAAATATCCTCGACATTGCGCACCTCAGTTTCCTTGACATGATCAAGGTCATGATAACACTGAGCGGCGCGGCAAGCGCGAAGGGAACGCTGATCAGGAACGCCATCAAGACCGCGGAACGGATCGCCGAGGTGGATTATCCGACCTTTGACGCCTATGTCGCGGCGATCGAGGGCGCGACCAACCCGATTACGATCATCGAAGGAAAGGCGACGCATGCCGGAAACTTTATTTTCGGACTGAAGCTCTGCCCCTTCGGGCCGTCCATCAAGAACTATACGAAGGTCTTTGAAAAGATGCCGGACGGGTTTGCCGATTTCACCGCGGAATTCAACAAGCCGAGCAACATCACCGACCAGTACAAGGTCGGTGAAGGGGCCGGGGTGAGCCCGTTCTGCTCCGTGCACCAGCCCATGCGGAGCGCCATCGCCGAGAAGATCAAGATCGGCGGAAAGAAGATCAGCGTCATTCAGCTCGGATGCAAGTCCGGCGGAGGCAAAAAAGGCTTTGCGGAAAAATGGCTGGCCGAGACCGGCATATCCAAAGAGGTGGTGGACAAGGTCCTCGATAACCACATGTGCTGCTATGCCCTCAAGATTCTGGAATAAAGATTTCTTTTAAATCGAACCGCAGTCAAGTGAACGAGGGAACATGAAACAGGTCCTCATTGTTGATGATGAAAAAAATCTGCTGGCCAGCCTGCGCGACGGTTTCAGCGACCATGCCGGCGAGTTCACGATCGTTACGGCGGAAAACGGCGCCAAAGCGACGGTGCTTCTCAAGTCGAGTCACATCGATCTGGTCATTACCGATCTCAAGATGCCGGTCATGGATGGTTTTGAACTTCTTGCTTACATGAGCAAGCACCATCCGGAGACCCCGGCGATCATCATGACCGCGCACAGCAACATGCCGGAGCTCTCGCATAAGCTGAAGCACTTCTCGGTGTCTCACTGCATTCAGAAACCCTTTGAGCTTGAAGACCTGGCGTCGGCGATCCTCAGTGAACTGAGATGGTCGGCGCCGGGCCGCGCACAGGGGCTCGCCCTGACCGATTTTTTACAGCTCATCGCATCGGAGGAAAGGACCTGTACTCTCGCGGTTGAATTCGGCGAAGAAAAAGGCGCGCTCTATTTACAGCAGGGCGAATTGATCGACGCCGAAACCGGAAAGCTCCAGGGCAATGAGGCGGTGTACCGGATGGCGACCTGGGCCCACCCAAGGATCGATATAACTCCTCATTGTGGAAAGACCGTAAAAACCGTGCATGGCACGCTTTCGGAGGTTCTTGACGAGTGCCTCGGACGGCAGGAGGCACCCGAGGCCCCGGTAAAAAATCAGTCTGCGGACCAGTCGATGCCCGCTTTGCCGGCGAAGGCTCAGCGGATGGAAGCGCGGAAAGGACCGGCAGGGGCGCCGACAGCGGGAACGAAGGAGGGGGACAGGGCAACGACGCGGGAGATCCTGGGCGAGCTGGCAAAGATGCCGAGCATTGACGCGGTCTGTCTGGTGGCGCGCGACGGGTTTTTGCTCGACAGCATTGCGCGAAAAGGCATTGACCAGGAAATGATCGGCGCCATCGC
>JAYTJE010000177.1:0-5592 GCA_043731355.1 Nitrospirota bacterium | reverse complement strand
AGCATTCTGAGGGTGCGGTCCTTAGCGAGCCCGAAGGGCAATGTTATCGTCGGTATAGAAGGAAGCAACATTGAACGAAATGGTCCCCTTGTCTATGGATTGATGCTTCAGCAGCGGGTCCTTGAAGTATGCCGATTTTTCAAGGCCTACCATCAGATTGCGGAGCGCCTCCGGGGACTGCGCCACGCCGTCGATCACCAGCGTCCGGTCTTTGGGATTAAAATCCAGTTTTGTCAGGGCCACGCCGACGGGAAAAGCTTTTTCCAGTCCGGTCAGGAGACGGGTCCAGGAAAAACGACGCGCTTCCATGAGGCCGGCCATGGCCGTCAGGTCGCTCACGGTCTGCGCCCGTTCCACAAGGACCGGCCGCAGCTGCTCCTCGCGCTCGGACTGCTGTTTCAGCTTCTGTTCCAGGGCAACACGGTCTGCCCTCGCTTCCGAGTAATTCCATACCTGGAAGGCCATGAGCGACGCAAGCAGAACGTTCATCACCACCAGGCCCGCTGAAAGGCGCGCCGCGAAACGGTAATTTCTGCTGGCGAAGTTGATCGTGATCACAGCGCCCCCCCGGCCCCGAGCGCCGCGGCAAGGTCCGCGTCCGCCTGCCCCCGGGACAGAACGCTTGTCGGGGACAGCAGCTCGACCGAGACAGCCATCCGGTCGCGCAACCCCTCGGCCAGCCCATCGCTCGCCGCCGCATCGCCGGTGAGGAAAACATGCCCGAGCTTCGCGGCCTGGGTGCGGTCCAGGTGAGAATAGAAATGCATAGAGTCCTCGAGCTCCCTGATGATCCTGGCGCGGAGCTCTTCACCGCCCCCGCCTGACGTCTTGGTACGAATGCGGGTACGGCGGTCCTTGAGCTCCTTGTAACGATAGAAGCGGACCCCGCCGTTCTCCGAAATGACCGTGGCGAAGGCCTCTTCGGTGATATGCGCCAGCACAGCAACAGGAGACCGTTTTGTAAGATACGCAGCGTAAAAGTTCAAGGTGGAAAAGGATGACAGGCCTATGGACCAGGGTTCGAGACCGAGCGTGGTGAGTACTGCCTCGTACTGGGACAGCACACTTTGCTTGGCAACGCAGGCCAGCACCGTAAGACCGCGGTCCTGTCCCCGGAGAACTTCGTACCGGAGCGCCGTATCGGCAACATCAAAAGCCGCGGTCTTCTCGAGACGCCAGCGGATCAACCGTTCCCGGTCCGCTTTTTTTTTCGGAAGCGTATCGAAATCGAGCGTCTGCACACGGAATACGCTGTCCGGCAGGCTGAGGGCCACCCGGCGGATTTCAGGCCGTCCCAGGCCGGCCAGACAGTCACGCACCAGGAGGGAAAGAGCTTCGGGATTGTCGAGATTGGGTGAGCCGTAGCTTTCGTTCACCATGCCGGGAGGCACCGCTGCGCGCGCCGTGCCAAGCACTGAAAGCTTCGCCCCGCTCCCGGATACCGCTGCAAGCCGAAGTGCTGTTGAGGTAATTTCAAGCCCGAGGGCGGATTTTTTCGAGAGAAACCGTAACATTGCCGGTATAGTAGCAAGGTGCGGGCGGGAAGTCAATCAAAACAGTAATCCCGCGGCGAACAGCACTGCGGGCATACGTCACAATTCAAAATTCAAAAAGGAATATTCAATATTTTGAATCTTGAATCTTAAATTTTTAATCCGGCCGGGACCCGCCCGGCCGGATTTTATTTATTGCACGACCTCGATCATGCCATCCATGCCGCGGTCCCGGTGACTTTTAACAAAAAACATTTTTTTGCTGCAGTACATGGGGTATTTACCCACGACGGTCGGCGTGAACTTGATGACCTTGGGTTCCTTGCTTAGAGCTTCCGCGAAATCGATTCCGGCCTCAGGCGCTTTCACCACGATATCGTGGGGAGTGTACCCGCCTTTCTTTTTGACCGTGAATTCCACCGGCACGTTTACCTTGACCACGATATAGTCAGGATCAAAGAAATATTCTCCGCCCGTGATTTCCACCCGCTGCACCCCATCCGCATCCGCACCAGCCACAACCCTTTTTCCCTTGACCGCCTCCTGACCGTATACGGAGGGACCGAACAACAGCGCCAGCGCCAAAACCAGGACCAATAGACTTGTATATTTCATGGCAGCCTCCTTTGAATGTTTGTTTCTGTACAAAGTATACCAAATAATTTTATGTTGTTCCGGTCAGGACGCCAGCGGAACATAGGCCGTGCAGGACCCGCCCTGTCCGTGCAGGCTGGTTACCGTCAGATACCCTTCATGTTCCTTGACGATGTCGTACACCATGGATAAGCCGATCCCGCCTTCCTTCCGCCCCCCCCGCGGTATGAAAAAGGGCTCGAAAACCCGCTCCCGCTCCGCGGCGCCCATGCCTTCCCCGGTATCGCTTACGGATAGCATGGCATACGTTCCGACCCTCCCATATCCGTTGCGCCGGATAAACTCGGTTTCGATCGATGCGAGGCCGGTGGTCACGGTAACAACCCCTCCGAGCGGCATCCGGTCACGCGCGTTGACCACGAGGTTCATGAGCGCACTCTCCAGTTTGATCGGATCAGCCATGACCTTCAGCGGTCCCGGTGAAGCTCGCATGACGAGTTCGCACTTACCGCTCAGCATCGCGGTCAGGATCCGCTGTCGTTTGCCCACGAATTCGCTCAAGTCCTGCGGGGTCCGTTTTGTCACCTGGCGCGTACTGATCTCTTTGAGTGTGCGGACCAGGACCTCGGCCTGTTGCATCGTGGACATGATCTTCTGGGCGAGCTCCGAGTCATGGTCGTCTTCCGCTTCCAACCCCAATCCGTGAAGCTCCGTGACGCGGTTGAGGTCCTTCACCATGCCCTCGATATCGCCGACAAAGTAGGTCGCCATCCTTCCGACCGCGTCCCGGATCCGCTCATAGCGAAGCCGTGCTTCGTTCCGCTTGTGTTCAGTTATATCGAAAAAGATCCAGATGACAGCCGCCCGTTCGCCATATTCGATGACCGCCGACGATACGACGGCCCACCGTTCGGTCCCGTTCAGCCGGGGCACCCGGACCTCCTTCTCCGCATGGGTCAAAGGCGGTTCGGTCCGTTCGATGCCGTTTGGTTGAATCGTCCCCCGGTTCTCGGGAAAAAGCAGGTCCCGGATATGCATCGTTATCAGCCGCTCCCGCGGATAGCCCGTCATCTCCTCCGCCGCGTTATTAGCATAGACGATGGACGCCCCCCGGTGAATAAAGACGGCTGCCGGCATCTTCCGCGCCAGCGCCGTGAAGCGTTCCTCGCTTTCCCGCAGCGATGACCGGACCTTGCGGGTGAGCTCATTGAGCCGGGCATTTTCGAGCGCGCTCGCCGTATGCGCCGCCAGCGTTTCAAGGAAGCCGACGTCACTCTGGCCGAACCGCTCGTTGCCCGCTTTTGCACCGAGGACGAGCACTCCTTGCAGCCTTTCCTGGAACAAAAGCGGCACCAGCGCCTCGGCCCCTATTCCCCGCATATAGGCGCCGAGATAAAACGGCTCCCGCTCGTCACCGGCCCCGGCGAGCTGCTTCAGGATAAGCGAGCGGTTCGTTTCATGCAGCCTTGTCACCGCAATGTCCGCAAGCGAGCGCCGGTCCTTCATGACAGAGAAAGCGCCGCGCCCCTGCCGCAGAACAAAACCGTCCTCAACCGTATGCACGTAAACTCCGGCGTCCCTGACCTCCAGTCCGGCGCAGACAACCTCGATCAAATAATCAACCAGTTCCATCGTGTCATGCTTCGCGTTCAGTGTTACAATCGCCTCACGCGTGAGCGACTCATAATTGTAACGGTTTCCGATGATGAGGCTGTTTACGAAAGACTGAAAAATCCCGATGACCGGCGTTCCAAACAGGAAAAAACCAAGGAGCGCGAGCGAGATAACCAGCGACAGCACGGTCCCGAAAGCGGGTCCGAGCGCCGCCAGGATGGCCGCCTGAATCCCCGAGGAGACGATAAGCAGGATAAGAATGTTCAGCGTCTTCGAAAAAATGATCCGCGTCTCAAAAAGACTGTGCCGGACAATGGCGTAAAACGTAAGGACCACCCAGGGGAGGCTGAAATAGGAACTCAGCCCCGGTTCGACGCCGGTCCCACCGATGACGGGCAAAAGACCGGAGATCATCACGCCGGCAAGCGCGAAGATAATGACGCCGTAAAAGAAATAATTAAGCTGGAACCTCTTAATCCCGGTCAATTGACGCCTGACACGCACAATTTCGACGATCAGCCAGAGCAGCATGAGCGCTCCACTTAGGCGCGCGGGGCTTTCAAGAGGACCAGGATGGTTCCTGTAGGGAATAAGGGAATAGTGGGGGGTGACGATCAGATCAGTGAAGAGGCAGAGCATCAGGACAAAAGCCCAATAGGGATACAGGACGTATCCCACCGTGCGGGCGGTGCGGCTTCCTTCCGGTCTGAGCTGGTAAAGGAACTGCAAGCCGGCGGGAATAGCGAACCACCCGATCCAGTTCAATCGGGCGAAAAAGATATACGCGCGTCCCTGGGAAGCCATGAGATACATGACCGCCGTATTCAGCGAATAGACGGCTGAAAAAAAGGCCATGGCCGCCACGGCGCGGTGCGGAGGACTGCTGCGCCGGTCCTGGTTCAGCAGAAAAAACCCCAGGAGAAGCTCCATCGCGAAGATCGGCAACAGCGGGTAAGCGATGAGTTCAAAACTATTCATCGGGAAAACTCCTCATTCTGTCATCGGCACTATTCTCATCGGGGGCCTTTCTCCAGGGGGCGCTCCGGGGATACTCACACGAACGCTCCTTTGTGAAAGAGCACGACAGCGCTGTCCTCAAAGATCACCTTCGCCCGCCACTGGAGAGCAAGCCAGGAAAAAGTCGCTGGAGAGAAAAAAGTGACATGGGTAGGGTCATTTTTATAATACCAATGAAGAAACCCTTCCCGTTCAACAGCGCAATTTGTCATAATGCCCAGCCATCCCCCCGGTTTCAGGCAGGCCCACAACCGATCCAATTCCTGGTGAGGATCATGCAGATGCTCTACCACCTCGGTTGCGGTAATAAAATCGTACTGCCGCTCCAGCGCCGTGGGGACGGGTTCATAAAAACGATCAAAGAGCGCCATGTGATGCCCCGCTTCTTCAAACATCCTGGAGAGCGTTGGCCCGGGACCGGAGCCGAAGTCCAGGCCATGGCTGCGAGGAACAAGTCTTTTTTGCAAGGGGATGAAAAGGCGGCCCAGGAAGCGGCGATAGTTCAGGTCCTGTGGCGAGTTCTGGTGCAGATCGTACCGCTTTTTTTCATCCTCGTCGGAAAGAAACTGACCGGAAGGGACAAACACCAGACCGCAGACCCGGCACTGGTAATACTGACGGTGTTTGTCCTGGGAATATTCGCGTGCTTTTTCGGTCCGGCACAAAGGACAGGACGCTTTCTCAACAGGAAGGTTCATGGTATAGGTCAGGCGTCTCGCCTGACCAGTCAAGCAGGATGCTTGACCTATTCAATTTTTACTCCAACTTGTCCAGGTTAGTTGTCAAATGTCACGACATCGGTTACCCGTTTCTAATGGTCCCATATATCAAGACATCGGTTACCCGAGACCCAGAGCTTGTTCAACTGGTAGTA
>JAYTJE010000176.1:0-11625 GCA_043731355.1 Nitrospirota bacterium | reverse complement strand
CACGAAATTCGTGATTGAAAGATTAGATTTTAAGATAAACAATGCATTGGGCAAAGCTGCGTGACTGGATAAGATGGAGAAGACCGCACTCTCAAGTATATTTACTATTACCTGTTGACGCTGGAGCAATACAAAAACCTGCCCGTGCTCATATTAACGAACACCCAGGACAAACTGTTCAGGGAAAAGCTCGTCATGCAGGGCAGGGCCAAGCTGCTGAGCAAACTGACCACCTCGCCCAAGCGCCTCATCGAGGAAGTCAAAGCGGTTGTCGGGTAAAAGCAACACAAAATTCAATAAGGAACACTCAGCACTTTGAATCTTGAATCTGTCTACCTCCCACTATGCATATAAAAAAACACCAGCTCATAGTCAAAGCCGCGCCTCCCTTGACCCGGCCCCGGACGGCCCCGGTCGCTGATCGGCAGACGATGCATGTCCCGCTTTACAAGGTCCTGCTGCATAATGACGATCATAACACCATGGAGCACGTGGTACGGGTGCTTTTGCGCGTGTTCAAGTTCCAGAAAGAACGCTGCGAGCAGATCATGCTGGAGACCCACACCAACGGCGTGGCGCTGTGTACGGTCGAGCCGATGGAGCAGGCTGAACATCATCGGGACCAGTTGCAGTCCTTTTCCCTGCTCTCGACCATCGAGCCGGAATGAACCAAAACACACTATCCTGCCGTATAGGATGCGGCGCCTGCTGCATTGCGCCCTCGATCTCTTCGGTTATTCCCGGAATGCCTGAAGGAAAGCCCGCGGGCATTCGTTGTATCCAGCTTACGCCCGACAATCACTGTATGCTGTTTGACAGGCCAGGGCGTCCGGCGGTCTGCAGCGCTTATTCTCCGACTGAAGAGTTCTGCGGCTTCAGTCAACACGATGCAATGGAAAACCTGCGTGAGCTGGAGATGCTGACGAGGTCATAGTGGATGTGCATGTTGTTGAGTTTCCGCAGCAGGCATCCTGGACAGAACGTCACCAAGACTCTCTCCTCTGGACATTTTCGACTGCCTGTAGTAAAGTCCAGAATTAATATGAGTATAGCCGCAGCAAGGGAGATGTATGGCCGATTTAGCTGCAATCCAGAAAAAGATCATCGCATTTCGGAACGAGCGCGACTGGGCGCAATTCCACGATCCCAAAAACCTCGCCGAAGCCCTCTCCATTGAAGCGGGAGAGCTGCTGGAAAACTTCCTCTGGAAGACCACCGAGCAGTCCCGCAACCTCTCGCCTGAAGAACTTATGAACGTAAAAGAAGAACTGGCAGATATTTTCATCTTCCTCACCTATCTCAGTGAGGAATACAAGATTGATTTACTGATGGAAGTTGAAAACAAAATCGCTCACAACGCGGCGAAGTATCCGGTGGAGAAGGCAAAGGGGTCGGCAAAGAAGCATACTGACTTGGGTTGAGAGCGGCAATTTCGAGACCCGGATTATAACTTCCTATTGTTTGGTCGTATAAAGGAGGGCTTGTATGAAAAAAGAGATTATTATATCGTTGAGTAAAACATTCGAAGAATCGGCCTATGAGCAGGACGGTGTCGAATATTGGCTTGCAAGGGAGCTTCAGGTTTTGTTGGAGTACAGCGAATGGCGCAACTTCGCACAGGTTATTGACAAGGCAAAAATCTCCTGTAAAAATGCGGGCCAAAACATAGTCGAGCATTTTGTTGACATCAACAAAATGGTCGGGCTTGGGTCCGGGGCTCAAAGAGAAATCGATGATATCATGCTGACTCGCTATGCCTCATATCTGATAGCGCAGAATGGCGATCCGAGAAAAGAACGCATTGCTTTTGCTCAGAGCTATTTCGCGCTCCAGACGCGCAAACAGGAACTTCTGGAAGCGCGAATTTCGCTTACCGAACGCCTGCAGGCGCGGGAAAAGCTGGTTGCGACCGAGACCGAGCTGTCCAAAATCATTTATGATCGCGGCGTCGACGGTCAAGGATTCGGACGCATACGGAGCAAGGGCGATCAGGCGCTATTCGGCGGCCATACGACGATGCAGATGAAAAAGAAGATGGGCATTCCGGATAACAGACCGCTTGCCGATTTCCTGCCGACCATCACTATCAAGGCAAAGGACCTGGCCACGGAAATTACTAATTTCAATGTGAACAAAAAAGACCTCCACGGCGAAAGCGGCATTGCTGCGGAGCATGTTAAAAATAACACGGATGTGAGAGACCTATTGGCCAAAAGCGGTATCGAGCCAGAAAGTTTATCGCCGGAAGAAGACATTAAAAAACTTGAGCGTCGTGTAAAAGCGCATGATAAAAAGCTTGTAAACGGCGTCCAAAAGCTTAAAAGTACTGACGTCGTCGATGAGCAATAACGGCTATTAACAACCAAGGGATTATCGATTCCGTGCCTGGATGACAAGAAAAGCGTCAATAATATAGGCAGTTACGGTCCGCGCGGTATTAGCAGTATATTAGCAAATCTTAAAAGGGAAACTGATCACTATGCAGAATTTGTTAATCGAACTCACGAGACTTCTGGAACAGGACGACCGCCTGGTTTCCGAAGGGAAGCTGCTTAAAAACAAGATCGTCGAGTTGGCGGGGGTGCTGGTGTTCGACAAAATAAAGTTTCAGCAATTCGTCAGCAACAAGCAATTTTTACCTGACAGTTACACTGCCTTCAAAAATAAAATCGGCCTGACCGTTGACGGCGAATACTTGACCGAGAACAAGGAAGTGGTGCTGGCATGGCCGTATAAGGGGAACACATCAAGCATTAATTGGGCGCTGGCAAGGAAAGGCTGAGGTTGCTGGTAGAAGCTGAAAGCATCCTGAGAACCAACGTCCCATGGGGTTCTTTCTCGAAAATTTGTTATCTGGGTAAGTGTTGTCGGGTGTCGCTCTTCGCTACCGCTGGTTCAGGTTTGCAGCCAGAACCATACCGTAATGAGTGGTTTAAATCTGCAAGATTGAGCAAGAACGATATCCGTAGGATAGGAGCCCCCATGCTTGGAGATAATGTGAGCAATAGAACAGGTTGCTGTAAATGTACTGTCTCAGTCTTTATTCTATTACTCGTCGTGTCAGTCAACGTAGCCTTTGCTTCCAAAGTCACCTTTCAGAAAAGCTATGCATATCAGGCGAGCGAAGTCGACAGCAAGGTAACATGTCGGGCAATTGCCCTTGAACAGGTCAAAAGACGTGTCTTAGAGGAACTCGGGACTTATCTCGAGAGCATTACTGAGGTCAAAAACTTTCAGTTGACGAAAGATCAGATTATAACGCTGACTGCGGGGATCGTTAGTGCGGAAATAACTGATGAAAAATGGGATGGCAAAACTTACTCTCTGCAAGCGAGAATAATTGCCGAGCCGGATGATATTGTAAAATCCATTGCAGCAATGCGAAATGATCGTCAGAAAACAATCGAATTAGAACAGACGAGAAAAAAGTCGCTCGAATTGACGCAAGAACTTGAACGGCTAAGAAGAGAGTTGGCGAGCGTTAATGCTTCTTCTGAATTAGCGGCGCAAGCAGTACGCGAGACACAAGAATTAAAGAAGGAGTTGGCAGGTGTTAAGGCAGATAGAGAGGCCTCTCAAACATTACACGAGACACGAACAAAGCAGTACAGTGAAGCAGTCGTCAGATTAACCGCAAACGATCTGGTCGAAAAAGGAAACGCTTTCGTTAATTCCAACAAATACGAAAAAGCTTTAGAGGCATATAGCAACGCAATTGGATTGAACCCCAAAAATGCGAAGGCCTATTTATATCGAGGGAGGGCCTATGTCGAATTAGGAAAACATCAAAAGGCTCTCGATAATAACAACAAAGCCATAGAGTTGGATCCGAAAGATGCATGGGCATATAATAATCGAGGAGGTAACTATTATGAGTTAGGCAACTATCAGCAAGCTCTCGACAATTTCAACAAGGCGATTGAGCTGAATCCGAAAGAAGCATTGCATTATTATAATCGAGGGTTTGTTTATCACCAATTGGGCAACTATCGGCAGGCTCTTGATAATTACGGCCAAGCGATAGAGCTGAACCCGAAAGATGAAAGGCCTTTCTTTAATCGAGGGCTCGTTTATTGGACATTAGAAAACTATCAGCAGGCCCTTAATGATTACAGTAATGGAATAGAGCTGAACTCGAAAGATGCACGAGCATATAGCAATCGAGCGTCTATTTATCACAAGTTAGGAAATGACAAGATGGGCATACAGGACCTAAAAATGGCTGCGAAGTTAGGAGACGCAGATGCCCAAAAATATTTAAGTTCAAATGGGTTTGATTGGTAGCCAATATAGCCAAGGGTGAAAAAATATTTGAGCGGAATGTGATCGAAAAATTAGCATTGAGGAAAACATGGGCTGGTTTCTTGGGATATTTCATGTAGTGCCGTACGTATAACTGATGTGCGGGAAGTCGGTGCGAAATATGGACTTCCGGAATGAATGTCCATTGGACAGGACAGCGCGAAAACTCGGGACAGTTTGATTTTATTTCTTGCTAAAAAGAAAGATGATCCATCTTAAACATGAATATGTTCAAGCCAGATAAATTGCAGGTTTTTATCCTTGGGGCTGGGTTTTCTCGGTCTTTTTGTAGATCAATGCCGCTAATGAGAGATCTCGCCGACTCCTTTTTTGAGGATAAGTCACGCGAGGCTTATCCTGAGCTGTATGACTACATTCGCGAGACATATCGTAATGGTAATAATTATGATGGCATAAAAGACATCGAAACAATAGCAACGGTTATTCTTTCAAAAAAAATATTTTGCGATGACATGGAGAAATACAATTTTGAAAAACTGAGATATCAGCTCCTTAAATTTATTCGCGATAAATATTACAGTTTTGCAGCAGACCGTGACAAGGAAAACATTCTAAGGGAATTTATCACCAGTGTCCGTTCAGTAAAGATTTCGCAGGGCAGTATGAGTAGAAAAGCGAGGCGTATTTTTATCAGTTTTAATTATGACCTACTTATTGAAAGACTTGGCGTACAAGTCGACTACGGTTTTCTTGATAGCTACGCAAAATTTAAACCAATAAGAAACTATTTGCACGGTTCTAAATCTATTGAATACATAAAACTCCACGGATCGTTTAACTGGTTTAAGGCAAAAGGTACTGATGACTTCGATATAAATAAGGTCTATGTCGTTAATGAAAACGACGTGCATTATAATATCCATAGTAGAGACATCCCTGTCTTTATTCCCATGGCTCATGCAAAAGATGCTTTTTTAAGGGGCTCCCTATTTAGCACCCTTTGGGCAGATGCAATAAGTAAATTGGAGGAAGCCGAAGATATATATTTTATCGGTTACGGCTTTCCGCAATCTGACGTGAACAACCTTTTTCTCTTTCTCAAATTAAATAAATTCAAAGAAAAATTGCGTAAAATTGTTGTCCTTGATGAAAGTGATGATCAGGAAGATTTGAAAAGACTGGAAGGCATTTTCGGCGCTGATATTGTCGAAAATAATGATGCAAGCGCATTTATCGAGAAAGAACTTATTTAACTTTATGATTCTTTCTGTGTCGTTTTTATTTCCCAGCCCCGTGTTACAGAAACGAGGGATAAGGAGTTTAATGTGACTGCTTTATTGCACGAAAGAATCCAATTTGTCTTACCTGGAATCTGCAAAGCCTATCCAACAAAATGGGCGGCAGAGTTTATTAGTGCAGGGACGCTATATTTCACAAATTTAAATGAGTTTGTTTCCGATAAGAATCCAGAGCGGGGAGACGTCTATGAGGGGATGGGGATCGCCAATCGTCAAGATCAAAGATGTAAAACCAAGCCCGTGTATCCAGTCTTCGTATGTTGCTTTACAATGGAAACAGACGCAAAAGTAATATTGGAAACTTGGAAGGACAGAGACATTGTAGTCCAAATTTATAACACGTTACGTTTTACGCATCGTATCCGTGATGCAGCCGACAATGCGGTAGAAATTGAAAAGAATATACTCTCCTTTCAAGTTGGTCCAGTTACATACGACAAGGACGAAGGAAGCAACCAATCCCATAGTTGGAACTGGAGCACATTTCAAAAAAACCGGTATTTCAGTGGGCAAAAGGAGTTCCGATTTGCCTTTGTTGGCGCTTCTTGCCTAAAAAATAAGAAAAACATAGTTTTACAATTAGGAAATTGTTCTGATATTGCACAAGTACTTAAATAATTGAGCCATTCGTGTAGTTTTATTATTAACCATAATTTTGCCGAAGAGCGCACTCTTGATTTCGGATCTTGAGGATCTTAAAGCGTAAGGAAACCCTATGCCCGGCCCAACAGTCCTGATCATTGACGATGAAGAGGGCATCCGGAAAACACTGATGGGTGTGCTGGCCGACGAGGGATACGAGATCGCGACAGCGGCATCGGGTCAGGAGGATTTCAATCTGCAAGATTGAACCAGCAAGGATTAGGTAAAGAGGCCCGGGACACATGCAAGATTCGCTCGCCAGTGGCGTTTCAGAGAACATTGTGCGTTTCAGAAAACTTGACATTTGCGGCTGAATGACTGTATATTTACGTCAATCGAAGTTCTTGTATACGGGAGGCTTTATGGAACAGTATGCGCTAGTGAATCATAGCGATCAGTATAGTGGACAGTATGTCGCGGTGACGTCTTTCGCCGACAGAACCGTAGTAAGCCACGGAACTCAACCAGTAGAGGTCCTCAACGAGGCTAAAAAAAAAGGCATTGCCGACCCTGTTCTGATTTTCGTGCCTGAACAGGACATGATTCACATATACTAATGCCGATCAGGAACTTTCCCTTCCTCGGCAACATAGACAGCCTGAAGCGTCCGTGGTTGCCGATCCGGATTATCAATCCCCATACAGGACTGTCCGTAAAAGTGCTCGGCTTGATAGACACCGGCGCGGACGACTGTTCTATACCTGCTGCCTTTGTCTCAGCATTAGGACATAACCTTATCAATGGAATACCGAAACAGTTTAAGACTGCCGGCGGTCTTACAACCGGGTACTCGCACATAACGAAAATAGAAATATATGATTTAAATGACAGGCTGTTGTACGCAATCAATGAAACCCCTATTGACTTCATGCCACAACTAAACATACCTCTTCTTGGAGTTCGTCAATTTCTCGATCGGTTTGAACTGCACGTACACTACCCCAAAAAAACATTTTCCATAAAGTACCCAGCCTGAGAACATTAGGATGCATAGATGCTTTTGGCCCAAAGCGGGTCAGATTTTAAGTTTGTAAGGCAACGAGATAACTTGGGGACGTTAATACGCAACGCGCATTAGTCTTTTCACGGCGCTTGAGGTTTTGAAGAAGAACCGCACTGTCTCCTCATTCAATAGCTACCGAATATCTCGTCTTGTCGTCGCTGAATTACCGCTGCTTCAAATTATTATTGTTCTCGCTATTCCGGTAGTATATAATGTGAATGTGCAGGAAAGAAAGGAGCGCTGAAATGAACCCTCGTATTATATCCGACCCGAACATTTGTGGCGGCGAACCGAGCGTAAAAGGAACACGCGTTCCCGTTCATATCGTTCTCAGCCACCTTGCCGCTGGGGAGACCTACGAAACTATCATCAAGAACTTTCCGCGGCTGACAAATGAGGATATCAGTGCCTGTCTTGAATATGCTTCATTTCTCGCGACAGAAAAGCTTGCGGTTGCATGAAGATCGTCCTTGATGAGAGCGTAAGTTATGGGCTTGGCGAGGTCTTGCGTCATGAAGGACATGACGTAATCGCCATTGCCGAGGCGGCAACCGCCGGGAATACCGACGAAGAAGTATTCAAATCAAAACATCCTTCTGGAGAATACAGTGGCAGGTTAGCTACTTTGTACCGAGAGAGTGTAAAAATTCGTTGAATCGACAAGGGATCATGTGGTTTCGCAGGGCGGGACAATCTCTTTAAGCGACTTGAGCTTCGCCGGAGTGAGCGCTGTCTTTACCGTATAGCCTTTTTTTGCGTGAGCATCCATCTTCTTCATAAGCAGCCATTCCTTGCCCGTGCCGTCAGCCAGGCCTTTCATCCGGGCGAGAGTAAAGGCTCCTTGTAATTTTTCTCCGTGGAGTTCAAAGGTCAGTTTGCCCTCCTGCAGCGCATCTTCGGGGCTCGTCGTCCCGATCGGCACGAATTCTCCGGCGTCCCAGATCACTACTGGCCCTGCTCCGTAACTGCCTTCGGGAATGATCCCTTCGAAACCGGCATATTCGAGCGTGTGGTCTGGCACCATGATCGCCAGACGTTTGTCCGCCGGGTCGAGGGACGGTCCTTTGGGCACGGCCCAGGATTTGAGCACCCCGCCTATCTCCAAGCGAAAATCGTAGTGGAGACGTTTGGCCTTATGTTCCTGAACAACGAATCGACGCCGTTCTGTGGTCATGACGGAGCTCCTTTTCCCGTTAAATCCCTTGACAAAAACCGGGGCAATCTATAGTATTGACGGTCTTACTGCCATACTTGCATTCCCTGCAGTGCTATAATTTTAAATAGTTACCAAAGTATACATTACTCGAGGAAGTCCTGTCTATGATAAAGCTCTACAATACCCTGTCCGGGAAAAAAGAGGAGTTTGTGCCGATCCATCCCGGCACGGTGCTGTTCTACGCCTGCGGGATCACGGTATATGACTATTCCCATCTCGGCCATGCCCGCGGGGCCGTGGCTTTTGACGTGATCCGCAACTACTTTGTCCGCAAGGGGTACAAGGTCACCTACGTCCGCAACTTTACGGATGTCGATGACAAGATCATCAACCGCGCGAAGCAGGAGGGCATCACCGCCGGGGAAGTGGCGAACAAGTATATTCAGGCCTTCCATGAGGACATGCAGCGGCTCGGCGTTGCCCGGGCGGATGTAGAACCCAAAGCGACAGAGCATGTCAGCGAAATGGTCGAGCTCGTCAGGGGTCTTGTTGAAAAGGGACATGCCTACCCAATGAACGGTGATGTGTATTTCCGGGTCGCGAGTTTTGCGGAGTACGGCAAGCTTTCAAAACGCAATCTTGAGGACCTGAAGGCCGGGGCCCGGGTAGAGATTGACGAACGCAAGACCGATCCTCTCGACTTTGCGCTCTGGAAGGCGTCGAAGCCGGGCGAACCGGCGTGGGACAGTCCCTGGGGGCCGGGCAGGCCGGGCTGGCACATCGAATGCTCCGCCATGAGCTTTAAGCATCTTGGGGAGACCTTCGATATCCACGGCGGCGGCAAGGACCTGATCTTTCCGCACCATGAGAACGAGATCGCCCAGAGCGAGGCTTATTCCGGAAAGAAGTTTGTGAATTACTGGCTTCACAACGGATTTGTGAACATCAATCAGGAGAAGATGTCGAAATCGCTCGGCAATTTTTTCACCATCCGCGATATTCTTGACCAGTATGACGCGGAGATCGTCAGACTTTTTCTGCTCTCCACGCACTACCGCAGCCCCATCGACTTTTCAGACGCCAATCTGAAAGACGCCCGGGCCGGGCTTGACCGGTTCTATACCATGAGAGAGGGGATGGTCAAGTACCTCGCCGGGAAGAAGGCGCCGTTGGCGAAAGCCGAAGAGGTCGTAGCTGGCGCTGACCGGCCGCTCTATGACAAGATCATGAACCTGCCGAACGCATTTGATGAGGCGATGGATGATGATTTCAATACGGCCTTTGCCATCGGGCTTATTTACGATCTGGTGCGTGAGGTGAACAGGTTTCTTGCCGAAGTAACCGCAAAAAGGGAGGATGCCGCATACATCATCCTGTCCAGCGCCGGCAAGGCCTTCGCGGATGTCGGCCGGACGCTGGGGTTGTTTACGCGTGACCCGGCGGACTGGTTCAGTGAAAGTCGGCAGGCGGAAAGCAAAGTGACCTTGTCGGTGGAGCGTATCGAGGAGCTCATTCATCAGCGGAATGAAGCGCGCGCCCGCAAGGATTGGGCCGAGGCGGACCGGATTCGCAAGGTCATTGATGAAGGCGGCGTGGAGCTGTTCGACCGGGCTGACGGAACGGTCTGGAAACCGAAATAGCCCCGGCATCCGCCCCCCCACTCATCAATGAGCGGCTCATCGCCGACAGTCCTTTGCAATGAATAAAAATGCAAAAAGGAAAAGAAAAAATAATCGGCATCAATCCGGTCATGGAAGCGCTCAGGTCAGGCCGGCCCATCCAGCGGCTGCTGATCGCTGAGCAGCGCAAATCCGACAGGGAGGTCATGGAGATCGTCCGGCTTGCAAAGCAGGCGGGGGTCGAGGTCAGGATGGCGTCGCGGGACGTACTGAACCGTGAAGCGCCGAACACCGTGCATCAGGGCGTGGTCGCCAGTGCGGCTGCGCGCGAATATGCGGCGCTCGAAGATATCTTGCAGATCCCGTCCCAGCGCGGGCAGACACCGCTCTTCCTGGTCCTGGACGGAGTGGAAGATCCGCGGAACCTTGGTGCGGTTCTGAGGACCGCCGAGGCCGCTGGTGTGCACGGTGTTATTATCCCCGAGCGGCGGGCGGCGGGTCTTACCGAAACGGTCGCAAAAGCAGCAGCGGGCGCTCTCGAATATGTGCCGGTGGTGAAGGTCGTGAACATCGTAAATACGATTGAGGACCTCAAAAAGGCGGGGGTCTGGATCGCCGCGGCCGAAGCAAACGGCGACCTGCGGTACTGGGACGCGGATTTTGCGCGTCCTACCGCGCTGGTGCTGGGAGGAGAGGATAAAGGGGTCCGCCGCCTGGTCAGGGAGCACTGCGATTATACGCTTTCACTGCCGCTTATGGGACAGATAAGCTCTTTGAACGTATCGGTTGCAGCCGGGGTGATGCTCTATGAGGTCTTGCGGCAGCGGAAAAAATAAGCTCCAGCAACAGGTTGTGCCGGAAGGTGCGCTTTGTTTCGTGTTGTGCGGTCACTTCATCTTTTCCCTTGACAAGTCAGGTAACAATCCCTTATAATTCCAGTTCTTTGACGGAATGCGTCTTGAGCCGGCCGGGAACGGCTGGAAAAAATGAAATCCCTTCATGTATTTGCGGCAGGTGGTGTGTCCCGAGGGTTTCGCCACCGTAGCTCAGTTGGTAGAGCAGCTGATTTGTAATCAGCAGGTCGTGGGTTCGAATCCCTCCGGTGGCTCCAGTACAATTGTGACCATGCAGTGCAAAGGATGGCATAAGCATTTTGTTTTAGTAGTGTAGTGTCCCGGGGAGGTGCCCGAGCGGCTAAAGGGAACAGACTGTAAATCTGTCGGCGTCAGCCTACGGAGGTTCGAAACCTCCCCTCCCCACCATTTTTACAGAATTGCGGAATGCGGATCGTGAAGTAAATACGTCCAGTCAATCCGAAATAGTTTGCGGGAATAGCTCAGCTGGCTAGAGCGCAAGCCTTCCAAGCTTGGGGTCGCGGGTTCGAATCCCGTTTCCCGCTCCATAGTTTTTACGCGGTAGACGATTGCCCATGTAGCTCAGTTGGTAGAGCACATCCTTGGTAAGGATGAGGTCAGCGGTTCAATCCCGCTCATGGGCTCCAGTAACGCTGGTTAATCAGCTACTTTTCAACAGGAGGCAGACAGTATGGCAAAGGCAAAATACGAGAGGACAAAACCTCATGTGAACGTGGGCACCATCGGCCACGTGGACCACGGCAAGACCACCTTGACAGCGGCCATCACG
>JAYTJE010000175.1:0-3069 GCA_043731355.1 Nitrospirota bacterium | reverse complement strand
GGCCGGCATGAAGGTGTTACACGACCCCGGCCAGTGGATTATTCTCTCGGGCTTTTGGGCGGGATTCACCGGCCTGATGCTGACGTGGTCCGGCAGGCTGCGGAGGCACTCTCAAGATCGCACCTCCTCGGTCCTATGACCCCATAGATCAGCAGGCCACGTCGACTTCACGCGTCATTCTCTAGAGGATTTACCGGATTCTGATACGAGCCTTATGGTCCTCTTGTAATTATCAAAGAAAACTCTTCTCTTTTCATATGGGAGCAATATTAATGAAGTCTCTGTTAAGCTGGAAACTTTTTGCGGTTGTGCTTGTGCTGGCGGGATTATTCCGTTCTTGGGGGGCTTTTGATTACAATGTGTATGTTTATGATGAAGGAATTGCCGTTCCAGCGGCTCTCGGTCTCACTAAATATGGAACAACTGCGGATTGGTTTCATCCTCAATTGCATAGTCTTATTCTCGCCGGCACAATGAAGTTGTTTGGAGACAACGCTGTTGGTTGGAGGATTGGCGGTATTGCGTCCGGCACAGCAGCTATTTTGTTATTATATCTGATCGCCCGGCGGCTCTATCCTGATAGCGCTGTTCCAATACTGTCGGCCTCACTTTTGGCATTTGATCCGTTTCACGTTCTTTTTTGCCGTATGACCATGATGGAATCTCCGGCCATCCTTTTTTTTCTTTTGTTCCTGTATCTTATGCTGGAATACTGTGAAAATAACCGAGGGACGCTCGTATATGCCGGTATTGCCATGGGACTTACAATCGCCACAAAAGATTATTTTGTTTTCGCCATTCCTGTTGTGGTGGTATATGCTTTTTTCCGTGTTTCTCAACGCAGTGGACAAAACAAGTCTTTATTACTCGTTCAATTTACAATTGTACTTGTATTATTGCCGATAGCAATCGATCTTATTTCATACGGTTATTGGTTCGGTCGTGGTTATACGCTGTCGGAATTCTTTCAGTTTAGGTCCGATGCCTATTTGATTTTACAAAACGCGCAGTACACACGTGATCAGATGTTGGCCTTTGGCGGGAAACCTTGGGAGTGGTTTATCAGGCCTCTTGCCTCAGGGGTCCAGCTATTTTCTGCTGGGGCAAACGGCCGATTTATGATTGAAATCAATAATCCGATTTTCAGGGTGATGGTAATTCCCGCAATGTGCATTGTCGTCGTGCATGCTGTAAAAAAACGGAGTTTCCAGTGGCTGCTTGCCCCTCTTCTTTTCATGTCGTGTTACGTGTTGTTTTTCTTGATAAAGCGGCCCATTTGGAGTTATTCGGCATTGGTGCTTCTTCCGTTTGCATATCTTGCTTTAGCCCAGGCCGTTAGTATTCTTGCGAGTAAATATAATCGTGAAAAAGAGGCAACTATCGCATTTCTCATTGCAGCGCTTATCCAGGAATGCTACCTGTTTCCTCTTACCGCCGGTTTCCTGGTGCCTACCGCTTTCTATGAACCGATACTGTCGATGGCCAGGATTTTCTGATGCCAAAACAAATTTCACTCCTTGCCGGAAGCGTTATTTTCTTTTTTGCCGTAATTGCCTTTACCTTTTTCTATGGGCCATTGCAGCGTCGATTCGTTGCATCACCCACGGTCCTATCGGTTGATTCAAGCGCCCAAATTGCCGATGCGTGGGAGGCAACCGGAGTGAAAGGCCGAATCGCAATTTGCTTCACCAGGTATTTAAATGCGGTTGAGTCAAAAGAGTCAACAGATATGAAGGTCGTCGAACGCTCCATGGAACATAGCCTTGTTCGCAGAGTCTATCATATAACGCCTGATGCCGCCTGGCCGGAAATACAGAGAGAGCTTAAAAAGTGGTACAGTATGCGCCCTACAGCAGAAGGATTTATAGGAATATTTAAAGATGGGAGAGTGTATATAATGCCTCTTTCAAAATTTACGAGTCTTTCCGAGAAAGCATTGGTTATTGTAGAACCAAAAGTCTGGTCCCGAGATGAACTGATGCGGATCGCAGGTAAATTACAATCCGGACAGATATCTTCAGATCTGACTGTTGTCATTAGAGGCTCAGAAAAGGACGCTGAATTGTTTCGCTCTGTTATGACTCATTAACAGGCTGTAGTCGCTTCCATCTCGGCATACAGGGACTTTGCATAGGCTTTTCGGGCCTTGTCCGTGTCTCCACCGTACTCGCCAAGTGATCCTCACGGGATTCAAATGGATGCACCGCGAGAGAACGGAGAGATAGGCATCCTTATCGACCAGGACGCTGGTATAGCGGCCTTGATAAAGGTGGCCGACCGTTGTGCCTTCGGTTATAGTAGCCAATGTAGGTGCTATTGAAGTTTCGCGTGAATTCTGAAAGATTGCCGAGCGGTGTTTCGAGGAGAAGATGGTTGGCCCTAATAGACGTGCAAGTGTTATCAGGGAGAGGAAATTACCTGTGTGCTTTTGACTCGAGAAGCGAAACCCGCTTGATTAATTCTTCAAACTCATCATAATCAACTTTTTTCTTGAGAGAAGATTTTAGAGATTGAACATCTGTCTTGATGATGGAAATGTCTTCCCTGAGAGCGCCGAGCGTATCT
Source organism: Nitrospirota bacterium (assembly GCA_043731355.1). GTDB lineage: Bacteria > Nitrospirota > UBA9217 > UBA9217 > UBA9217 > GWC2-56-14. Next base: position 504 of record JAYTJE010000175.1, on the reverse strand, counting down.
TTGATCCCTTGAAACTGTTCTCCGATAATTTGAAATTTTGCATTGGTATCTTCTTTTACAATTCCCGTGAAGTGTTGAAATTCCTGTCGTTGTTCGGTGAGAATTTCCTTCAATTTGTTTTCGGTAATTTCCATGTGAGGTTCTCCTTTGCAGTAGGGGTAATTTTAGACGGGTAGGGAATCTTTGTCAATAAGAAATAGAACCTGGACTGCATTCAGACAGTAGCGGCATCCTATGGTGAGCGAGGATTCGTGAGCCGATCGGCCAGGCCGCTGCGGATTTGACGCGTCTTAGCCAGTATCTTATTTCGCGCCTTTTCGTTCAGGGTAAGCACAAGCTCCTGATGTTCGAGTGGTGTGAGGCAAGCCACGTAGTTCATAGAACAGCTTTAAAGATTTTTAAAACTGATGGTCTCGTAAGAAGTCTTTTAGGCCGTCTTTGCGAGGAGCGGAGCGACGAAGCAATCTCGATTTTTCAATGTATTAGCAACGGCGAGATTGCTTC
>JAYTJE010000174.1:0-3236 GCA_043731355.1 Nitrospirota bacterium | reverse complement strand
GTAGCCTTCCCCGTAATAGTTGCCTGAGGTGACGGTCACGAGCTTGACGCTCTCGGCGAGCGGGGCGTACTTCGGGTAGGTCTTGATCAGCGCAATGAGTGTTTCAGCCAGTTCGCGGATAGACATGTCATTGGCGGGGTTTCCGATGTTGAAGATGCGGCTGTCGGCAACGTTGTTTTTGTTCTCGATGATGCGGATGAGCGCATCGATGCCGTCATCAATATAGGTAAAGCTGCGCCGCTGCGCTCCGCCGTCCACGAGCTGGATGTCCTTGCCGCGCAGAATATTGCCGATGAACTGGGTGAGGACGCGCGAACTGCCTTCTTTGGGTTCGAGAATATTGTCCAGCTTCGGCCCGATCCAGTTAAAGGGACGGAAGAGGGTATACTTGAGGCCTTCCTTCATGCCGTAGGCGTGGATCACGCGGTCCATAAGCTGCTTGGAGCAGGAGTAGATCCAGCGCGGCTTGTTGATCGGCCCGAGCACGAGGTTCGACGTTTCTTCATTAAACTCGGGGTCCGCGCTCATGCCGTAGACTTCGGAGGTCGAGGGGAAGAGCACCCGTTTTTTGTAGCGGACGCACTGGCGCACGATCGCGAGGTTGGCCTCAAAATCGAGTTCAAACACGCGCAGCGGGTCAAGCACATAGGTCGCCGGAGTGGCGATGGCGACGAGTGGAAGGACCACGTCGCATTTCTTCACGTGATATTCGATCCACTCGCGGTTGATGGTAATGTCGCCCTCGACGAAATGAAAGCGATCATGTCCCAGGCACTGGTCGAGCTTGTCCGCGGCCATGTCCATGCCGTAGACCTCCCAGTCCTTGTGCTTGAGAATATATTCGGTGAGGCTGTTGCCGATGAAGCCGTTTACGCCGAGGATCAATACTTTGAGGCTCATGATATGCTCCGTTTCTATTTTAATTATCCTAAAAAACCTTTGACACGGAAGGGTCGGATTAAAGGCCTGATAAGGGCGGATAAATCCCGCAAAAGAGCCTTAAGAAAATCCGCTGTTATCCGTTTTTTATCCGCCTTTATCCGTGTCAAGGACGTTTTAGTTTTATACTCATGGTTTTTATTGGGCGGTCCGTATAGTGGTGATGTTACTTCCCCAGCACCTGTCCGACCTTCAACTCAGGGCCTTCGGTCTCTGCTTCATCTTCGGGCTCTTCCCATTCCATGTTGATCAGTTCGAGACTGCCCTTGCCCGTTGCCACGAGCAGCGGATCCAGTGACAGCATCTCTCCCGGCGTTCCTTGAGAGGGGCCCGCGGGTTTGGCCCACCAGATAAGCATCTTCTTGCCGTCCACGTCGGTGAATGCTCCCGGGTAGGGCTGGGTGACCGCGCGGACCAGATTATAGATGCTGTCGGCGCTTGAGTTCCAGTCGATGCGTCCGTCCTCGGGTTTCCGTCCGCCGAAATAGGTCGCTTGTGCTTCGTCCTGCACACGCCGCGGGGCCGTGCCCGCTGTCAATGCATCAAGCTGGCGCTCGAGCACGAGGCGCGCGGCCTTGACAGCCTTGCCAAAGACATCCTGCGCCGTGTCCTCGTTGCCGATGGGAACCGCTTCCTGGTCCACAATATCGCCGACGTCTGCCTTCTTTACCATGTGGTGCAGGGTCATGCCTGTCTGTTTTTCCCCGTTCAGGATGGCCCAGTTGATGGGGGCGCGGCCACGGTATTTCGGCAGGAGCGATCCGTGCATGTTGAACGCGCCGAGACGGGGCACACTGAGTATCTCTTCATCGATCATGTTCCGGTAGTAGAAGGAAAGGATGAGGTCGGGAGCCCAGGACCGGATCTTGGCGATCCAGTCTGGCGAGTTGACCGACTCCGGCGTCTGGACCGGGATGCCATACTTGGCAGCCAGTTTAGCCACCGACTTGAACCAGATTTCTTCGTTGGGATCGTCCTTGTGGGTAATGACGGCAAGGATATATTCATCATTCTGGATCAGGGCCTGCAGGCATTCGTAGCCCACGTCGTGGTAAGCGAAAACAAGTATTGCCGGTTTAGTCATGGTTTCCTTCTTTCTGTGTGTCGATCTTTTCGTAGACCGTCCGAATGACGAACCGGGGACGGTGCCGGACTTCTTTGTAAATGCGGCCGATGTATTCTCCAATGATGCCGAGGCCCATGATCCCTATGCCGACGAGGAAATAGAGGATCGCAAAAAGGGTGAACACGCCCTCGGCTTCAGGGCCGACAATAATGCGGCGAATGAATAGAAAAAACACGAAGACGATGCTCAGGACCGAGGTGATCAATCCGAAGACGGTGAAGACCTGGAGCGGTACGATCGAAAAGCCGGTCATGAGGTCGAAGTTCAGGCGCACCAGGTCATAGAGGCGGTACTTCGATTCCCCGGCTGCGCGTGCAGCGTGTTCGACCTCGACCTCGGTGGGGCTGGCGGCATAACTGTAGGCCAGCGCCGGAATAAAGGTCGAGGTTTCGTTGCTTGCCACAATGCTTTCGATGATATGCCTGCGGTAGGCCCGGAGCATGCAGCCTTGGTCCTTCATGTGGATGTTGGTGATCCTGGCACGGATGCTGTTGATGATCTTCGAGGCATATTTTCTGAAGAAAGAGTCCTGCCGGTTCTTGCGATACCCGCCTGCAACGTCATGACCAGCTTCGATGGCTGCAAGCAGTTTGGGGATCTCTTCGGGCGGGTTCTGCAGGTCCGCATCGAGGGTCACGATGACCTCGCCGCGGACGCGCTCGAAGGCCGCCATGATGGCCATGTGCTGGCCGAAATTGCCGTTAAAGTCGATGACCCGGACCTGTTCCGGACGATTTTCATGGAACGCTTTCAGCATGGCGCCGGAACGATCGTGGCTGCCGTCGTTCGTGAACAGCACTTCGTAGGGCTTCCCGACCCTGTCCATGACCGGCATGAGGCGACCGAAGAGCGCATCAAGATTGTCCTGTTCGTTATATACCGGTATGACAATACTGATGTAAGGCTTCCGCATGCTCATTTCCTCTTAAACAGGTCAGCAAGGGCGGCAATGACCCTGTCCTGGTCTCCGTCGGTCATGGTCGGAAACAGCGGCAGACTGACGATCCGGTCGGAGATCGTTTCGGCATTCGGAAAATCGCCGCGTTTGAAGCCGAACTGTTCCCGGTAGTAGGGATAGAGATGGACCGCTCGGTAGTGGAGCCCGGTCCCGATATTCCGTTCCTTCAGACCCTGCATGAAAGCGTCACGGTCCATGCCCGCTGCCTCGGGG
>JAYTJE010000173.1:0-1918 GCA_043731355.1 Nitrospirota bacterium | reverse complement strand
AGTGGATAGACCTATCCATTGAGCACTCAAAAATAAAGGTGGATTTGTCTAACCGGTCTCAGCTAAAATAATCGAAGAACACCGCACTCTCAAGTAAATATAGTAGTTGGTGTCGAGCTCCGTCTCGAACGTGATAACCAGGCAGCTCAGGTCCATCCCCTTTCGCAAAGCGGTCACGGTCTCTTCAAAACCGGAGATGTCCACAACTTTATACCCCACTCCGAGCAGACCGCTCGTGTAGCTCCGCGTACCGCGGTCGCTGACCTCGGCATGCCCGACCAGCAGGACCCGTTTGTCCTTCTCCTGCGCCTTTTCATGAAGGTGCCAGTCCACGTACTGTGCGATCATTTTCCGGTCCTTGTCCGCAAGTTCCGTAAAAATAACGCCCATGCCGACGCTCTCAATATTGAACTGCACGGCGGCCTGTGCGGTTACCGGCAGCTGCAACAGAGTGAATTGAAGCGAAATAATGTCGCCGATGGGAAACGAACGTCCGGTAAGCAGGAACATTCCCCCCTCGCTGATGTCGACCCCGCGCACCGCCATGGAGGAATTGATGACGACCTTTTCTGCATAGCCGATCCGCGCCTTCCGCGCCTGGTTCTTCTGAACTTCGTCGATCGCTACGCCGAGACTCCGGGCAAAACTGGCGACCCGCTCGCGATGAACAACGCACGTATCCCCCATGTTCGTCAGAAACTCCTTGAGGTCCTCATTGGTGTCCTGAATGGCGTCGATAAAATAGCTTGCCGCCGAGGAATGCTCAAGGTTATAAAGGCGCTCCATCAAGACGGGCAGGGTCAGCTCTTCCCGCTTCAATTTTTCCACATTTTCCAGGAACGAGTTGATCTCCGAAAGATTGACCAAGGGCTCCCGGTAGCCCTTGGGGGAGGCCCGCACAATACGCTGTTCCATGCGAACGATGGAGAGATGGGACTCCTCATCCATGTGCATATTAAAAAAAAACTGGGCTGCCTTTTCGTCGTTCCGGTAATCCTCGTGCAGTTTCTTATACAGCCCCGAAAAGGCGCTTTCTACCTTTTCCAGGAGAGCAAGCACTTTATGGATGTCCATGGTGAGTTCCCTTTCGTACGTCGTGGGTCAAACACGTTGTTTATCTCTCTCCGTTCAAAAAACCGTATTGCCAAGCTGGCCGGGTGTCAGGCCTTTCATCAGTTCCCGCCTGATAAAGGTCCGGATCAGCGCCTGGTCTTCTGAACTGATGCGCATGAACCTGATGCCCATGCCCGGTGTGCGCAAAGGCCCCTCTCCGCGGTTAAAGCTGTACAGGACCATGCCGTCGGCCTTGATCTTCGCGTTCTCCAGAAAGATCGTGACCGGCGTCTGGATCCCGGTCGCCCGGGGTTTGTTGGTGCTCACGTACATGCCGTTCTCGGAAAGCGCGGTAATGTAGTCGCCGCTCGCGGAGGGCCCCCCCGCTTTATCATCTCCGATGTTCACGTTCAGGCAGGTATTGAGGCGGATATATTTTCGGGGAGTGGTCTCCGTTGCTTTCTGAATGGCAAGATAGAGCGCGTCGGGGTCGATCGGCTTGCGCAGGAATGCGTGGCAGCCTTCACGCAGACAGGCCTCTTGTACCGCGGCCTCCTTCGAGGCCGACAGGATGATCACGGGAACGGCAGAGATCCGCGGGTTGTGCTTGATCTTCTTCAGGAACTCGAGGCCGTCCAGGCCGGTCAGCGAAACCTCGGTCAGGACCAGCGCGGGCTGTGTCAGGCTCATGATCTCCAGCGCATCTTCAGCGCTCGTTGAAGTATGGATGTTGTATTCCAGCCGCTGAAGCAGGATGCTTGTATAGTACTTGAGAGTGCGGTCTTCTCCATCTTATCCAGTCACGCAGCTTTGCCCAATGCATTGTTTATCTTAAAATCTAATCTTTCAATCACGAATTTCGTGA
>JAYTJE010000172.1:0-24818 GCA_043731355.1 Nitrospirota bacterium | reverse complement strand
TCACGAAATTCGTGATTGAAAGATTAGATTTTAAGATAAACAATGCATTGGGCAAAGCTGCGTGACTGGATAAGATGGAGAAGACCGCACTCTCAAGTTACTTAGACAGAGGTGTGCCAACTATGACTTCGCCCATTTGAATGAGCTGGCCATTCCATGTAACCGTTGGCTTGATCGTTTCAATAATTTCGTCCTTGGATAATCCTGGCTGTGGTTCGAAGCTGATTACCTTAAGCGCCATACCTGCATCATACGTTCGACCCCGTAAATCGCGGACCTCTATCCCTATCTGACTCAGGGCGTCAAATTGCGCTTCAATGTGACGATAGACACGCTTCATCTCTTCTTTCGTTTCACCATTATCTGCATCTACCATTTTGTTCCGAGCACGCCAGGCATTAGTTGCGATGATAGAAAGGGCATGTTCGATCGGCTTCGAAACTTCTTCATATTTCTTTACAGCAGTATCACGCGTAACCGATGAAACGTCCTTCGGCAGTGACAACTCATTTATTTTTTTTCGCAAATCAAACAGGTCTTTTGGTGTCGACACCGTAGATAGTTTTGAGCTTTGCGGTAGCGACGTATTTATTATTCGCAATAGATCGTTTATAGTTTCAACTGCATTTCTTCCCGAAAGGGTCGTCTCACCATTTTTTCTTTTAATTTTTGCCATAGTTTAGAAATCCCCTTAGCGTGAACCGGCATTGTAACTTCTGACCTTACTGTTGATATCATCAATTAGCTGACTATATTCGTAATACAGTGATTTTCTTTCTTGGACAAGCGCATTGTATGTCGGAATAAGTGCATTATGCTCATCCACCATTTCTGCATTGCGATAGTAAGTTAACCGGTTATTGTAATCTTGCAGACTGTTATCCATTTCTCGTATTTGCGTTTCAATCTCGTCAGCACGGCGCTTGCCATTTTCAATTTCAGACTTCAAGGTTGACCGCGACGGCCGATTGTCATAGGATTGAGGTGAGGGTGTTGCATCGTTACGGGGAGAAGTCGGGGCCGCGTTTTGTGCAGGTGCTGGAGCGTAACTGGGTTGATGATTTTGTTGTGAGTTATTATTCCCTAGAACAATGATGAAAAAGCCAATAATACCTAAAACAACAAGTGCTCCTTTCCAATTGCTCGAACTAGGCGCTGATGAATATGCGCGTCTACTGGCCGGTTTCGACGAGCTGCCAGGTGTGTTGTAAACGGTACCATCAGCCGTGCCGATGAAATCGGCATTGCGTTCTTCTTGCGACTGTGACCCCTCCATGTTTTGTATATTCTGGCGTACAGTCTTAAGATTGCGATCTATGAAATCCTTTAGCCCATCACTGACTGCGAATTGCTGCGCCGCTGCCAGCAACACCATGCTATTTTCCCAATCTTCCGTTTTGTTGCCATACGCTATTGCACACTGGGCTACTGTGCCGGCAACTTCTTCTTTTGCACGGTTCTTTAGATTAACATGTGCACCGGAAGCATCAAGTTCGGCAATGAGTGGTCGTACTATAGATAGAAGACTATTTCCCTCAGACGCGGCGTTCTCAGGTGAGTTCTTAGAGCCGATACTAAACATCTCGCAATGTCGCATAATACGACATAGAGAATATTGCTCCGCAATGCGCGCTTGCACATCTGCTGAAGTGGCATATCGCTCTGCATCCTCAAGAATCTTGCGACTACGTATCCAATCCTCTTGTTCCCGCGCAATAGTCATATGGCAAGTCAACCCGGCGTCAGCGACGGCATCAAGGAGATCGATCAGATTATGGTCTTTCGGGTCAAGAAGGTTCTTGAGTATTTCCAAGGGCTGCTCTACTTGCTGGAACAAATCAGATGCTGCATCTGACGCCTTATCTGGCTGATGGCCTGCAATTCTGGCTGCATTTGCAACAGCATCGCGAACCCGAGCTTGAATTGGCTTGGTTATCAAATTAAAAGTCGTGGATACATCATCGGCGAGCCCTTGAAATGTTTTGGACATATAATCGGCATGTTTTCTCGTCAGACTTACGTTCCCCTTCTCAGCATATGCAAGAGCAAGCTCACCGTGGATCTTGTGTAAAGCCTTGGGAAGCGTTGCGCGCAAACTCATTGCGAAATCGGCTGTCAAGCGGGGATCGCCAGCTGATAGGATTCTATTCGTGACCAGATTCCAGAAGTGGTCATCCCTTATTATCTCCTCCCAGTATTTGAAACTGGACCACCAATACTTATCAATAAGTTTTAGTTTTTCTTCATTGGGATTCTGCTTAAAAAGTTCTTCGTCAAGCGCTACCAGGTGGTAAAGCACAGCGATATTATGCTTGCAAATGAGCGTAGACGTCCCAGGCTGACCATTCAACGCTTGTTTCCAGATGTTGAATGCGGAAGTTTTATCACCTTTATTAAGCGCAGCAAGTGCAGGGTCAGTTTTTCCTTTGCCCCACTCTAAAGGCCAAAACCAATAAAGCTCATGGATAATTCTGCGCTCGGGATCTTGTAGAATCTGGGCTGTTTTACGAATGTCATCAAGGGTAGGTGGGGGCGTTAAAGCAAAAGCATGGGAATGCTCGTCCTCGACGTCGCCAATTTCTTCTGCATGCCTCAAATCATCAATGCGTCGCTTAATGTCACGAATAGATACGTCGGCCGGAAGACCAGTAATACGAAAAGCATTCTTCCGATAGACATCTTGTGTAGATGTCTCCAACAGCGCTTTGCACTCATCCGAGCCTGTCTCTATGTTAAAGTTGTCATGATTCATATCACATGCTTATTCCGCAACGCCAAAGACGAACTTTATCCACGTACTTCTCTCGAAGTGCTGGTGATTTATTAAAAGCTTCTTCCATCAAATCGGCGGCCTCAAACAACTGACCCTCAATACTTGCTTTCTCAAGCGCTAAACGAGCCAGCCGCGCCCCCTCTTCACTGTTAGCAGGAGTATGCATTCCTAAAACACTCTTAGAGGGCTCGGAAGAATCCCCTCTCTGCTTCCCCTGAATAGGCGTCCGAGAGGGCTTCTTCCAGCTTTCCAGTGAAGTTAAAAGTACGTTTGCATTTGGATAACGGTCCGCCGAATCAAACTTAAGGCATTTGAGCACAATAGCTTCAAGTGCCAGATCAACATCTACATTAAAACATGATGGTGGCTGCATTGTTTTTTCGAATGCCTTCGAATTAGACCAACCAAGGGCGGGATCAATATTAAATGGCAGCTGATCGGTCAGCATAAGATAGAGAGTGGCACCTAAAGCCCAGACATCAGCGGCACACGAATCAGACTTAGTTTTCAAAAAAGCTTCTGGTGGTTTGAAAGATAAAGTACCTGCAGCTGTTGCGAGTAGCGTTAATGGATTAACAGATTTTGCCAAGCCGAAATCGCTGACACGGGCGCGCAATCCATCAGCCTCATAACCCACGAGGATATTTTGAGGTTTAATATCTCTGTGAATGATAGGTGGGTTTTCAGCATGAGCGAGCGACATCCCCCGGCAAACCTGTTTTAAAATATCGACACTGGTTTCGATAGGTATTAACTTTCTGCCAAATGAACGCCAGAAGCTATCGAGGCTCCCTCCGGGCACGTTCTCCATTGTAAAGTAGCCACAGAGACCAGCCTTGGTTTCAAATACATTTGCATCGAACACTCTAACGATATTCGGATGTCCTATCCGAGATAAAAGAACCGCCTCCCCAAGAATTTCCTCGATCTCTGTCTGCGTCATTCCTACGCGTTTGAAAACCTTCATAGCCTGGCGGCCAAGGAACTTGTGTTTAACACGATATACCTCGGCAAATGCTCCCTCGCCGAGAAAGCGCTCAACCTCATAGGTTCCACGTATGGATTGACCGTCAGTCAATATTGCCATATTCACCCAAGAAATTCTTATCGAGTCTAATCAAGAGACCAATTCACGACTTAAAACTTTCCAAAGAAAGCAGTTATATCGAAATACACGGTACGTTTTTGCCCGCCCGGAAAACTAATAACAAACCACTCATCGAACGGTTTCCATGGGTACCGTGAGCTCTCATCTCAACTTTCCAGTCCTTGTCTTGTCGGCCATAATGCTGCTCTAAATATTGATATTCTGCCTTTATACCCTGAGCTGAGGTGGTGTAATTGATGATAACTGCGGTTTCCTGCGTTTTTCCATCTCCTCCGCAGTATGGGGAAAGGCCACTATCTCCACTAATAAACAGATAAATGGCTTGAAGCTCCGTACTGCTGAGACGGCCATTTGTACGACTCACAATACTGCCCTTGATTCTTTCAGGTGTTTTATCTTCTGAGATGACCAGCAGGCTTTTCACTGAAGCAAATAATTTTTCTGATTCACCTTGAGATAATTTGTCTCTCGACAGCTTCCTGACTGTCGTTCCTCCCTCTTGGATGTCGCGATGGCCGTTTGGGAAAAGCATCATCGCGATTGCCTTCATCTTCTCTTCGAGTTCAGGAGGAAGATCCTTTTTCTGCGGCTTTTTGAACATGTCTAACAAGCCCATGAGCCCTCCTTACAAATCACGCAGATTATCACAAACAATACTATAACTACTTGAAAAAGTCCAGATAACTTGGTTTTCTGAATTTCGTTCTTTTGCAAGATGCTATTGGGGTCACATCTTACATGTTGACATTCAGCCCCCTTTTTGCTATGGTTTCCCATGGCCCGAGCGCTCCGCATCCAATATCCCGGCGCAGTGTACCACGTTACCTGCCGAGGCAACGAACGCAATGACATCTTTAAGGACGACGCCGACCGAAAACGGTTTCTCCAGCTACTTATCCAATCGGTCAACATTTACAGCGTAAAGCTTTACAGCTACGTCCTCATGTCTAACCACTTCCACCTGCTCGTTGAAACCCCCAAAGGCAACCTCTCCGAGTTCATGCGCCATTTCAATATCACCTATACCGGTTATTACAACCGGAGGCACAATCGGTCCGGCCATCTTTACCAAGGCAGATACAAAAGCATTCTCGTTGATAAAAACGAGTATCTTTCCATTCTTTCGCGATACATTCACTTAAATCCGGTCAAGATAAAAACCATGAAAAAAGTGCCGGACAAAGAAAAGGTCAAATATCTTATCCGCTACCCCTGGAGCAGTTTACCGGGGTTCATCAGCCGGAGAAAGAAGGAATGGTATATTGACTATGCCATGGTCCTCGGCGAGTATGGAGGCGACACGGACAAGGCGAGAAGGGAATACAAAAAGCGGATTTATGCCGAGATTGCAAAGGACGCAGAGATCAAAGAAGACATCCTCGGTCAGAGCATCCTGGGCGGAGAAACCTTCATCGCGTGGGTAAAAGAGCACTACATCGAAGGAGTAAAAGACCGGGAACGTCCATCTGTCGGAGAAATACATCGGTATCGTTCAAAAAACGAAATCTTATTAGCCGTAAAACGTGAAACAGGCAAGGATGCAGATTCGGTCCGGGCTGATAAGGGAGCGCTTCGTCAGATCGTGATGGATTTACTGTATCGCGTGGGCGGTCTAAAAGGACCAGAGATCGGTAGACTATTCGGAATCGATTACGGCCCGGTGAGCCAGGAGCGGAAGCGATTGCGCGAGAAGCTGCCGAAAGACAAAAAACTGCGAACGCTACTGAGTAGAATTGAGGGTAGATTGTCATCAAATGAGATTTGACCCCAAAACACTCTGTGCTCCTGACTCCTGACTCGCTACGTCCATACCCCGTTCATGACCGCCCCGCAGTGTCCGCAGACGCCATTGGTTATGGCATTCTCGATCACGCTGAACCCTATCCTCCTGATGAGCGGCTTGCCGCAGCTCCAGCAGAGCGTGTCCTCGCCTTCGCCCGGGATGTTGCCCTCATAGACGTACCGGAGCCCGGCGTCGATGCCGATCTGGCGGGCCCGCTTGAGTGTTTCGGCGGGCGTTATTCCGGCATCGGTCAGCTTATACGTTGGATGGAACCGGGAGACATGCCAGGGAATCTCTTCTCCGACAGAGTGGATGAATCCCGCTATCTGCCTGAGCTCTGCATCGGAATCATTATGCCCGGGAATGATAAGCGTGGTGATTTCGGTCCAGATGCCGTTCTGTTTGTAGTTTTGAATGGCGTCGAGCACCGGCGCGAGCCGGGCGCCGCAGATATTCCGGTAGAAGTCATCGGAGAATGACTTCAGGTCTATGTTTGCCGCATCCAGAACAGGTCCAATCATGCTGAGCGCTTCGGGGGTTATGTAGCCGTTCGTTACGAACACGTTTCGGAGCCCGGCCTCTTTTGCGCATTGCGCGGTGTCATAAGCAAGTTCAAAAAAGATCGTCGGCTCGGTATACGTATAGGAGATGCTGGCGCAGCCGGCCTGTTGCGCGGCACGAACGATGGCGGCGGGCGCTACGGCTTTTCCGATGATCCTCCCACGCAGCTCCCGGGGAAGCTGGGAAATGTCCGAGTTTTGACAATGCCTGCACCTGAAGTTGCAGCCCGGCGTGGCAATGGAGTAGGACTGACTGCCGGGAAGAAAATGAAAGAGCGGTTTTTTTTCTATGGGATCGACGTTCTGAGCGATGACCTTGTCGTACACGAGACTCTTGAGTACGCCGTCCTCATTCTCACGCACGGCACAGAGCCCCAGCTTGCCGTCAGGGATGCGGCAGCGGTGCGAGCACAGACCGCAGATTACAAGCTTCCCCTCGTGCGGATCCTGGAACAACGCCCGTTTGTTTTCTGTTTTCATATATTCCGACCTTTCCGCAACGAACGGAATCAGCTTGAGGATATCTGACGCGGGCGTTCTTCCCGCATCTTGTGGTCCAGCGATTCAGCCTGGATCCTGCTTTTGCAGCTCACGCAGATGATATCTTCCGAAGGATTGCCGCATACGAGACAGCGCCGGTCATGGCCGGGCTGCACACCTTCAGCCTGGAAGATCATCTCAAGGAACTCGCTTTCGGCAACATGTCCATCCAGGTGCAGGTTTTCGCCAAAAACGGTCTTGGGCAGGGTTTTTATGGAATACTTTTTGATAAGCTCCGGGTAATCGCTGGCAATAATGATATCCGTGCTGACCAGTGTATTTTCCATGGCCAGTCCGATAGCGGTCTGGGCCACGGGCCGGCACAACGGACAGTCGGTTTCAACGAATACCTGCACACTGACTGTTCTCGTCAGATGACGGAGCGTTGAGCGGATGTCAGCGGGAAACCAGGTGCGCCTTTCCGATGCAGCATGAAGCGCATCTATAAGGATCGATAAAAAAACGTCCTCCACCAACCCGTAGAATGTGACCGTATGGCCCTCATTGTCCTGCACCACCATCGCCGGGACGCGCCTGATCCCGTAGAGCTCTGTTTTGTCCCGGTCCATCACCTGGTCATAGATCTCGAGTGCGACCAGGGGCGCGTACTTTTTTATGGCCAGCGCTGACAGTTTCGCGTCAGGACAGGTCTCGCATCCCACGTCATTGATGAACAAGATCAACCGGACCGGCTTTTTCAATGCACCTGCCGACTGCACTATCATCTGGATCGCGCTTTCATTCATTCGTGTCACCTCACCCTTGTATTTCTGCTTTCCATTATACCAGATTATATCGCATGACCAGCGGCCCGGGATGCGGCAACGGGCCAAAAAAAGGCTTGTACCCGGTCCGTTGAATTGTTATAATGGCTATAACATAACAAAAAAATATAGTGGTACGGGTTTCAATTATGGGGGGAGGATTATTTTATGAAAAGAGCTATAGTACTCGCTGTTCTGTACTGCCTCGTTTTGCCGTATACCGCTTCCGCTGAAAAGGTCGGAGGGGGGGACATAACCTTCAGTCCCAAGAACGCATCCAAGGTCGTCTTCAGCCACGAAAAACACGTAAGTGAAAAAGGACTTAAGTGCACCGGTTGTCACTACCAGATCTTCCAGATGGCGCAGGGTTCATATAAAATGGACATGTCCCGCATCAACAAAGGCGATTTCTGCGGCAAATGCCACAACGGAGAGAAATCCTTTGACGTGAAGGAACAGAAGAACTGCGGCAGGTGCCACCGCTAAAAGTCATAGAGCGCTCAGGATGCGGTGTTTTATCCTAAAAAAGCATTTGACACGGAAGGATCGGATGAACGTCTGATAAAAGCGGATAAATTCCAAAGCAAGGCATTCACCTTTTAGGTGGATCGTTGGTAAAAGAAATTTCCGCCGTTATCCGTCACGTATCCGATTTTATCCGTGTCCAAATGCCTTTTTCAGGTTTATCTGTTGACCTTTTAGCAAACGGCACTCCGGACTGAGGGATGCCGTTTTTTTATTGGCTTTTATCTCCCAAAGAAAGACATGAATACAGGTCCCCGCCTATGCCTTTCCCAAAAGGTCCTGCTGTTTTCTGATAAGCGCCTTGATCCCTTTTTCACCGAGAGCAACGAGCTTGTTGAGTTCGGCCTTCGAGAACGGTCCTCCTTCAGCCGTGCCCTGCACCTCAACGAGCCCTCCCTTGCCGGTCATGACGAGGTTCATATCAACTTCCGCCGCGGAGTCCTCCGTATAGCAGAGGTCGAGCATGGGCTTCCCGCCAACGATGCCGACGCTGATCGCCGCGAGAAAGTCCGTTACGGGAACCGTTGCGAGCATCCCCTGTTTCCTGGCGCGCCTGAGGCCGTCGACCAGCGCGATATAGGCGCCCGTTATCGACGCCGTACGGGTGCCGCCGTCCGCCTGGATCACATCACAGTCGATGAGCACGGTCCGCTCACCCAGTGCCTTCATGTCCATGATCGATCGCAGAGAACGTCCGATAAGCCGCTGGATCTCCTGGGTGCGGCCGCCGACCTTGCTCCGTTCGCGCGATATGCGCTGCTGCGATGAGCGGGGAAGCATGGCATACTCCGCCGTGACCCAGCCGGTCCCCTTGCCTTTCAGGAAGGACGGGGCCGAGTTCTCCACCGTCGCCGTGCAGAGCACACGCGTATCGCCAAACTCGATCAGGACCGAACCTTCGGCTGTCTTGAGATAATTCCTGGTAATCTTCAGTTTGCGAAGTTCATCCGCTTTTCTGCCATCCGCCCGCATTCCATTCTCCTGTTCCTATATCTTGTATTTTTTCAATTTGTACCGCAACACGCGCTCACTGATGCCGAGACGTTCCGCGGCGCGCGTCTGGATGCCGTCAGACTCTTTCAGGGCATCGAGTATGAGACCGCGCTCCACCGTATCGAGCGTTTCGTTGAGCTGCCCCTTTAACGGAGCGACAGGAACCTTGTCGTCATTCTTCGCGCCCCGCAGATGCAGGGGAAGGTCGGCGGTCGAGATCGTCCCCCGCTTCGCCAGCACCACTGCGCGCTCGATGATATTCTCCAGCTCTCGGACATTTCCGGGATAGCCGTACCGCATCAAAAGGTCCCGCGCCTCGGTGGCCACGCCCGAGATCGCCTTTTTGTTTTCCTCTGAATATTTTTTTATAAAATGTTCCATTAATGCCGGGATGTCTTCCTTCCGGTCGCGCAGCGGCGGGATGACCACGGACACGACGTTCAGGCGGTAGTAGAGGTCCTCCCGGAATTTTCCTTCACGGATGTCCGTTTCGATGTCCCGATTCGTTGCCGTAATGACCCGAACGTCTACCTTGATCGTCTGGTTGCCGCCAATGCGCTCGAATTCCCGTTCCTGCAGCACCCGGAGCAGTTTCACCTGCATTCCCGGCGTCAGTTCTCCGATCTCGTCCAGGAAGATGGTCCCCGTATCGGCGGCCTCGAACCGTCCGATGCGTTTCGACGCAGCGCCGGTAAAAGCGCCCTTTTCGTGGCCGAACAACTCGCTTTCGAGCAGGGTCTCGGGAAGCGCGGCGCAGTTGACCTTGATAAGCGGAAAGTTCGCCCGCGGGCTGTGGTAGTGGATCGCTTTGGCCACCAGTTCCTTGCCCGTGCCGCTCTCCCCCCGCAGCAGGACCGTGGCATTGCTTGTTGCCACACGGCCGGCAAGGTTCAGGGCCTCTTCCATGGCGTGGCTGGTGCTCACGATCTCGTCGAATTTATATCGTTCGCGCAGCTGTTCCTTCAGCTCGGTATTCTCACGAATAAGATTTTGCCGCTCCGAAATGCGTTCAATCAAAAGGGTCAGTTGTTCCAGGTCGATTGGCTTGGGAAGATAGTCATAGGCCCCCGCCTTGATCGCCTTCACCGCCGTCTCGATGGTGCCGAAGGCGGTCATAATGATAACGGCCATGTCGGGGTTCAGTTTGCGGGCCTCACCCGACGTCCGGAGCGCATCCACGCCGGGAATGTTGCAGTCGGTCAGGAACAGATCGAACCGTTCGCGCTTGATCGCCTCAATGGCTTCGGCAACGCTGCCGACCCCCAGGACATCGTATTTCCGCTGCGCCAGGAACATTTCGATCCTGCTGCGCTCCTGTTCCTCGTCATCCATGATCAGAATACGCGCTTCCCGCATATTATTATTCTTCCTTTAACTTTTCAGCTTTGGCTTTAAAACCCAGGATTGGGCTTTTGACGTATGCGCCATTATCAGCCTTTTCCGCCGGTACCGCGTCCAAAGCTGTTGACTTCAAGATTGTTTGGCCGCAAGGTCCGCCACGATGCCCTCGCGCAGTCCCCAGTCGCTGACCAGCATTTCTTTATATCCGTAGCGTTCCATGAGCTCCTGCGCTATGAAGGCGCCGGGAAGAATAATGTCTTCGCGCCCCTGTTCCAGGCCTGCCAGGGTGCGCCGTTCAATCAATGTCGAACTGACCAGCGTTTCCACGATCCTGTCCAGCGCAGTCCGCGTAAGGACCGAGCCATTGATCCCGGCAGGACCATAGGTGACCATGCCCCGGTCCATGGCAGCCAGGGTCGTGATCGTACCGGCGGTCCCGATCAACGTACCCGGCCGTTGCCCCGCCCCCGGCGTCAGCGCCGGCCCCCGCTCTTCCGCACGGTCCAATTCCGCGCGAATGACCCGCCGAAGCAGAGCGAGCTCATCCGCGGCCGGCGGATCAGCAGCAACGCATCGCTCTGCCAGGTACACCGCGCCCAGCGCCAGGCTCTGCACCAGGGGGCCGCCGCGGCCATTCGTCGCGATGCACTCGGTACTGCCCCCTCCGATATCAATGATCAGGGCCGAGGCCAGCGGGTCAGCCGCCCGCCCTTCCGCCGGTCGCAACGCCTTTCCCACACCCAGGAGAGTGAGACGCGCTTCGTCCTCACCGCTGATCACGCTGATGCCGATTCCCGTTCTTCCGCGCGCCTCGTCTATGAA
The DNA here is from genome assembly GCA_043731355.1 of Nitrospirota bacterium. GTDB lineage: Bacteria > Nitrospirota > UBA9217 > UBA9217 > UBA9217 > GWC2-56-14. Next base: position 13,609 of record JAYTJE010000172.1, on the reverse strand, counting down.
TGCGCGCGCGTTCGAAGCGTTCCTCAGCGCACTCGTGCCGAGGGCGGAGATTTGGCAGTCCGGGAAGCGGTGAATTTGTACATTGAATGCGCGGAGCGCGGAAAAGGACCGCTCCATGGCGTCCGGAGAGAGCCTGCCCGTGCGCTCGAGGTCCTGGCCGAGGCGGGTGGTCTCACGCGCGGAATAGAGTTCGCGGAATACGCCGGGACCGGTTTCGGCAATGAGCAGGCGGATACTATTTGTTCCAATATCGATTCCCGCAAGGATCATGCTGTGAGCAGATTCTTGAACCGGTCGCCGTAAGCCTTGATGCGCATGGCAAGCAGCCTGGTGATCGCCGTCAGAAGACGGGCTCCGGTCCGCGGGTCCAGGTCAAGCAAAGCCTGAAAATCTTTTCTCGTGAGCATCAGCAGTTCCGTGGGACCTTCGGATTTTGCCGTCGCCAAACGCCCCTCGGCCTGAATCAGCGCAAGCTCGCCGAAGAACTCCCCGGGCCCAAGCAGCAGCAAGCCGCGTTCGCGCCCGTCTCCCGCCATGATGGAGATGCGGACGTTTCCGCTCTTGATGATATACAGCGCTTCAGCGGGCATGTTTTCCGTAAAGATCGTGGCGTTCGATTTTATCAGGCGTTCCCGGAACAGGCCCAGCGCAAGTTCAAGCTCCTCTTCGCTGCACCCCTTGAAAAGCATTGTATGGTGTAAGAGCTCCGGGTTTTCCATAGACAATAGTTGGTCCGGCTGCCGCCGGTCCTCCACCATAAAAATTATAAAGACAAGTCGCTGACTGATTATAAACGGACACTCGATTTTGTCAAGAAACAAAGCGTCTTTTTTGTCACCGCCTGTTTTTTGTCCGGCAATTCCCCGGTGTTGCAACAGTCCGCTACGGGACCCGCAGCATCGGGTGCGCCTGCGGGATCACCCGCACGTCGCCAAGGACCGCAAGCGCCTCTTCCTGAAGAGCAAGGAGCATGTCCGGAGGCGGCGCCGCATTCCCGGTGGCGGGCTGGAGGACAAAAAGCACCGACGGTTCGACGCCGGAAATGAGCGTGGCGGCGGCAACGACGTCGTTTCGGGAAGTGTCCCTGGTCACGACCGCTTTTACAAAGCACTCCTTCCCGCGGCTGGCGGCAAGGAATTTCCGGTGCTCCTCCCAGAAAGGACGCAGTCCCGTGGCGGAAGGCAGTTTGATGTCCATGCTCACCACATCAATGAGCTCGAGGACCTGCCGCAGCGCTTCAAACTGGATGCCGTTCGTTTCCAGATAGACCCTGTACGCCGGTCTCATCCGAGGAAGCCATACCGCAATAAAATCCTGCTGGAGCAGGGGTTCACCACCGGTGAGGCTAAGCACCGGCCGGGTTTGGCCGGGGACCGCAAGGCGCGAGCAGAGCGCAGAAAGACGTTCAGCGGTCATCGGATTCGGCGCTGTTTCCCGCTCAAAAGAATCCAACGAACGCTGCGCACGGCAGACATCACTCTTCGGAAGCAGCGCCGCCGGCGTATCGCAATAGCGGCACCGGATATGACATCCCTGGAACCGGACAAAAATATGCCGTTCTCCGATCCGCGGGCCCTCGCCCTGTACCGAGGAAAATATTTCATCAATAAAAGCCGTCACCATACTGCATGATAATACAGAACATGATGCAAAATTACAAGAACAAGGACAAAAAAATGGTTCTACCATTTTACGTTGTCGAATCAGGCATTTGCGCTCAACATATTGATCAATATGACTTTTATGAGAACATTCACCCTTGACAATTACACATGAATGAGGTAATAATAAACAGATAGGGAGGATTCATGAAAAGGAGTTTTATCCAGCTTTTAATCGTCATGCTCGCGGGACTGTCGTCTACCCCGATGCAGGCGCAGGCCCAGATGCTTGCAAATCAGGCCCCCCAAGCGACGCTTCCTACCCAGCTCAAGCCGCCAACCGAGGACATAGCTCAGCTTGATGAGCTCACGGAAGAGACTGCTGACGAGAAACCCTATCACATCCCCATGATCCTGAATGACAGCGTCGAGAACCATCTTGAGTATTTCAAGACGCGCGGCAGGGATGTGTTCCAGCGCTGGCTCGACCGCTCGGCGCGGTACATTCCAGTTATGAAGGATATTTTCAAGGAAAAAAACCTGCCGGAAGACCTGGTGTACGTGGCCATGATCGAGAGCGGCTTCAATCCCTATGCCGTTTCCTGGGCCCAAGCCGTGGGACCCTGGCAGTTCATGCCCGCCACGGGCAAGCTGTACGGGCTCAAGATCGACTGGTGGGTCGACGAACGCAAAGACCCGATCAAGTCGACCATGGCGGCCGCGGAGCACCTGAAAGATCTGCATAACCTTTTCGGTTCCTGGCCCCTTGCCCTGGCCTCGTACAATGCCGGCGCCGGAAAGGTCCAGCGCGCGGTGCTCCGGACGCGGTCCGAGGATTTCTGGGACCTGAAAGCCTCGCGCTACATACGCAAGGAAACCAAGAACTACGTCCCCAAGTACATGGCCGCGACCATCATTGCCAAAAATCCCGAGGCCTACGGATTCAGCGTTGCCAGCATTGCGCCGTTCAAATTCGACGAAGTCGTGGTAGACCAGTCCACGGACCTACGCTTGATCGCCCGCTGCGCCAACTGCACCTATGAAGAGATCAAGGAATTGAACCCCGAGCTCAAGCGGTGGGTCACGCCGCCCCAATATGCAAACTATGTTTTGAGGATACCCACCGGGAGAAAAGACATATTCCTTGCGAATTACGCCGCGGTCCCGGCGGAACAGAAGATCAAATGGGAGCGGCGCCTGGTGCAAAAGGGAGAGACCCTGGCCGGCCTTGCCAGGAAGTACAATACGACCCCCGAGGCGCTCCGCGATATCAACAGGATCAAAAAGGACCGCGTCATTCCCGGCAAGCATATCCTTATCCCGCTCGATCTGAACAGCAAGACCCAGGACTTAAGCTACCTGGCGATCAATCAGGGCAGCAAACTCCAGGATATTTTGTACCGCGTTCGGAGAGGCGAGACGCTTGGCGGCATCGCGCGAAATCATAATGTGACGGTTGCCGATATCAGGGAGTGGAACAAAGGGCTGGGGAGATCGGTGCGGGCAGGCCAGAAGATAAAACTCATCGTGGACTCTGACCAGATCTAGCGGAAGAACGGTTAAATTGAGAAAGGCCGGGAGATTATCCCGGCCTTTTTTGTTTTTTGTCGTCAGGTGGCAGTTCGGCAACGCAGTGATCGAACCAATAGTTCAAAGTGCATATCCGAACACCTCCCTCGCACGTCTTACCGCGCTGCCGGAACTTTGGCGGGCGGCGCACCCGCTCCCTGTGCGGCGGCGCCCTTTACCTGCGGCGCAAACGCGGTGCCGCCGAGCTTTTCAGCGATCACTTTGTTTTTCTTCTGGGCCTCAGCCCCGTTCCCCGCGCGCTCATACAATCTAGCCAGCTCTACCGTGGCAAGACCAGGCCCGAGGACCTCCTCCGCCCGCTCGAAGGACGCTATGGCCTCCGCCTGCTTGCCGAGAGCATTATACACATACCCCATGCGCTGGTGGGCCAGTCCCGCCAGATCCTCATAGCCGGAATATTTTTTTGCAACCGTTTCATATTCCTTGAGGGCCTCATTCGGCTGATTGAGATTCACGAGACAATTGCCGATGTAGAACTGCGCGATGCCGCCGCTCATGGTCCGGGGATAGTTCTTTTGCACCTCGCGATAGCGTTCGAGCGCCTTTGCATAATCGGGCGCAACGCCGGACTGCTCCTGATACAAGCCCTGCGCAACCGCAAGGAGCGCCGAGGCTTTTTTGTCGTTGTTCGACTGATACAGCGTATAGCCCGCGGCAATGACCAGCGCCGCCGCCATGACCAGGACGGCCAGCGTAAGCTTTTTCTGGTGCAGCGTAACGAGCTCCATGGCCTTGTTCGCAATGATCATGAGCTGCGGCTCCGTTTGTTTTGTTGCGCCGGAACCTTTTTTCTTTATCATATGCATCCCTACAACCTCCTCAGGTGGAATTCACCGGTATTTTTGAACTGATGCTCCATGACCAGGATCATGCCAAGCTCTTCGTAAACCGTTCCCGTGCCAGCGTCGACAGGTCTTTTGAGTTTTTGAACACAACGGCGATCTGGTCCAGGGTCAAACCAGCCCCCTTGAGCACGAGCTCCGCAAATTCACGGGTAATGAGGTCTCCCGGCTCATGGGTATCAGAATCGATCACGAGTTTTGCGCCCGCCTGGGCGGCCATCTTCGCCACATGGCCATTGGAAAGGCTGTGGCCCTTGCGCGACGATATCTCGAGATGAACACCCTTCCGCGCTGCGAGCTCCGCCTCCTCCCCGGTGATCAAGCCGGGATGGGCGAGAATATCAACCCCGGCTTCGATGGCGGCGCGGTTCGTACCCGGATGGACCGGCTCCACCAGGGTCTCTCCATGGGCGACCACGATGGCCGCGCCCAGGGAGCGCGCCTTCCGCGTCAGTTCGGTAAAGGTTTCCGGCGGAATGTGCGTCAGCTCGATGCCCGGCAGCGCGGTGATCTTCCAGCGGCGGTTCAGTTCTTTGCATGCCGCGGCCACCCGCGGGATCGTAAAGTCAAGGTTCGAGGCGTCGGCGTGGTCGGTGATCGCGATCACTTCGTACCCCTTCATGACCGCCCGGCGCACCAGCTCCGACGGCACCAGCACGCCGTCGCTGAAGAGAGAATGAGTATGGAGATCGATCATGGCAGCTCCTTAAAACGCAGTTTGCCCTGGAACGCCTCTTTCCGCGCCATATGCGCGTCAAGGTCGTTCAGCAGTTCGCTGCGGGTCTTGTTCCAGACCGGAGCAATGAGGATCTCGTCGGGGGCCGCGGCAAAAAGCCGCTGCAGCACGATCTCCGGGGACAACCGCTCCAGAAAGTCGGACAGCATTTCGATGTATTCAAGATAGCCGAAGGTCGGAAAGGGCCGCTCCGCATACAGATCGGCAAGCGCCGTTTCCCTGACCACCTGGAGCTGATGGATCTTGAGAAACTCCAGGGGAAGCCGGGAAAGCTCATCAGCCATAGCGAGCATCTCTTCCCGCGTTTCGGTCGGGAACCCGAGGATAAGGTGCGCTCCGACATGAATGCCCCTGCCAGCGGTCAGTTCCAAGGCCTGTTTGAAGCAAGCGTAGTCATGCCCCCGATTGATAAAGGCCAGGGACTTATCGTAGATCGACTGAAGCCCGTATTCTACCAGGATAAAATGATCGCGGCCCAGCCGTTCCAGAAGCGCGATCTTTTCCTCGTCAACGCAGTCCGGACGGGTCCCGATGGCAAGCCCCACGACACACGGGTTATCAAGGGCCTGGCGATAGAGCCCTTCGAGAATATCGACGGAAGCATAGGTGTTCGTGTAGGGCTGAAAATAGACAATGAACTGTTCAGCTCCGTACCGGGAGCGAAGGTACGGAATGCCCTTGGCGATCTGCTCCTTGAGCGACGCGGCGCTCGTGCAGGCCGACGGTCTGAAACTGTCGTTATTGCAGTAGATACAGCCGCCCGTGGCCACGCTGCCGTCCCGGTTGGGGCAGGTGAAGCCCGCGTCCACATTCACCTTGTAGACCGGCTGGTGGTACAACTCCTTCATATACCGCCCGAATGCGTTGTATCGCCTGGTAGCTGTTTTTTGTTTAACTAAAGCTGCTGCCTTCATGCGCGATGACCTGTTAGCGAGGATGCCTGGGATAGGGGCTGTTATTTGGATTTATCACTATACCAGAGGGCCGGGGAAAAATCCAGACAGGAATTTATCCGCGCGCTCAGGCAGCCCGGAGGGGCGATCGCATTTACAGGTCGGCATACTTCCGGGTGGATTCCACCACGATCAGGAGCGCCCCGAGCAGCAGGACGACAAGGAAGACCTGCTGGGTCCGGCCGGCGCCCGCGTTGATCAGTTGAGTGACCGCGCCAATGGCCAGCGTCGCTGCAAGGATCAGCTCAGCGATCACTAATTTTTTAGGCTGTATCGCCGGGAGCTCAAAAGTCTGGATCGCCAGAAGGACCAGGCTGATGAAAAAGAACGCCAGGTCCCCCTTTATTGCCGTGGAACCGACCAGGATGAGCAGGACCCCGAGATTGATGAGAATATTCTTGAGCATATCGCTTTTCTTTTCCGTCATGATTTCCCCCTTGGCCTTTCTGATGAACCGGATAAAAACAGATTCAGTATATCGACGCCGCTCGAAAGCGTCAATGCTTTTTGTTCCAATCGGGCATACTCTTGATCAGCATTGCTTAATTCCATCTCTGCCACTCCAGGACCCTATTTTGGATCTCGATCTTTGCATCTTTTTCCTGGTTGTTCCAGACGCCGAGAATGTCGTCAGCACCCGCTGCGAAAGAAGTTGCAGCGAGCAGGAGTAACAAAATGGCGGTTGCCAGGACGTTTTTTTCATAATGCCCTCACTTTACCAGAGACCGCACGACCTTCATATTTTTCGGATCGTCCTCTTCCGTCTTTTTCGGCGTTTCCATGACCTTGGGAACGTCCTTGAAAGCCGGATGATTAAGCAGCCGGGTAAAACCTTCGAGCCCGATCGTGCCCTCGCCGATATGCCAGTGCCGGTCGACCCGGGAGTTAAGCTCTTTCAGGCAGTCATTGAGATGCATCCCCTTAAGCCGCGCCAGGCCGACCGTGGAAGCGATCTTATCGGCAAGCCTATTGACACCTTCCTTCGTGCGAATGTCGTAGCCGGCGGCAAAACCGTGGCAGGTGTCGTAGCAGAGTCCGATATTTTCGGAATTTGAAAGACGCGTGATGACCTCCTGCACCTGCTCCAGGGTATAGCCCACGTCGCCTTTCTCCCCCGCGGTATTTTCGAGCAGAATGGTCGCTTTGGGTTTATGAAGCTTCATCGCCATGTTCAGCGCGCTTGCCACGCGCTCGATCATCCACTCCTCACTCTGGCCGCTCGCGGACCCAAGATGGGTTACCAGATATTCAGCGCCGAGGTTCTCGGTCCGTTCGAGGTCAATGACGAACTGCTCGATCGAGCGCTCATACAAGTCGGGTTTTGACGACGCCAGATTAATAAGGTAGTTCGTATGCACGAACACCGGCCCGATGTCCAGCGTTTCGCGCTTTTTTTTGAATTGTGAGACGTCTTCCTTGTCCAGCGGTTTAACGGTCCAGCCGCGCGGGTTCCTGCTGAATATCTGCATGCAGGTGCAACCAAGCTCGTGCGCGCGCTCGACGGAAAGGGCGAAGCCGCCGCTGATGGAGACATGGAAACCTATGCGCATACATTCATCCTTTGACTGCCAGTTTTTCAAATTCTTCTTCGCTGATGACCTTCACGCCAAGTTTTTTCGCTTTTTCCAGTTTACTGCCGGCCTCTTCGCCTGCCAGGACATAGCTTGTTTTCTTAGAAACCGAACCGGCCGCATGTCCACCCAGGCGCTCGATGCGCTCTTCAAGCTCGGTCCTTGGCTTTGAAAGAGTTCCCGTGACCACGATCGTGAGCCCATCAAGCGGCCCACGTTCCTTTTTGCTGTCCGCTTCATAATCAGGATTGGAAATCGTCAAGCCGTCTTTCTTGAGCTTCTCCAGCGTTTGCAGATTTTCTTGTTCGCTGAAAAAACCGGAGATGGAACCGGCCAACTTCTCCCCCATCTGTTTGATCTCGACAATACGCTCCGGCTTTACGTGATAAAGGTCTTCGATCTTTTCATAATGCTTTGCCAGCTGCTTTGCCGCGAACTCGCCCACATGCAGAATGCCGAGCGCAAAAAGAAACCTGCTGAGTCTTGCTGTTTTGCTTTTTTCGATGGCATCGATCAGGTTCTGTGCCGACTTTTCGGCAAACCGCGGAAGCTTAAGCAGTTGCTCCTTCTTGAGTGCGTAAAGATCGTTGAAATGCCTGATGAGACCCTGGCTGTAAAGAAGCTCCACGTTCTTATCTCCAAGGCCTTCGATGTCCATGGCGCCGCGCGAGGCATAGTGAATGATCTTCTCCAGCACCTGGGCCTCGCAGTTCAAACCGATGCACCGGAATGCCACCTCGCCCTCCTCGCGAACAACGTGCGAACCACATACTGGACACCGGGCCGGCGGAGGGAACAACCGCTCTTTCCCCGTGCGCTTCTCTTTGACAACAGTCACGATATGGGGGATCACGTCCCCTGCCCGTTCGACCACCACCGTGTCACCAATGCGGATGTCCTTGCGTTCGATCTCGTCCCAGTTGTGCAGTGTTGACCGCGACACCGTAACGCCGCCGATACGTACCGGCGCAAGAGAAGCCACCGGAGTGATAGCTCCGGTCCTGCCAACGCTGGCAATTATAGCCTCGACCACCGTGGTGCCTTGATGGGCCGGGAATTTATACGCTATCGCCCAGCGCGGTTCACGGGTTTTGAAGCCAAGTTCCCTTTGAAGATTAAAATCATTGACCTTGATGACCGCACCGTCCGCTTCAAAGGGCAGTTTCGGTCGTTCATTCTCGATGTGTTTGACCGCATCGATCACCCTGTCGATGCCCTGCGCGATGGTGAAGCCCAGTGGCACCGGGAAGTGATGCCGCATTAGCCACTCGTTCAACGCCGCCTGGCTTTTAAACCCGATGCCCTTCATGGCGCCCACACCATAACAGGCCATATGGAGCTTTCGTTTTTCCGTGATCCCGGAATCAAGCTGACGGATGGAACCGGCCGCGGCATTGCGGGGATTGGCAAAAAGCGGTTCTTCGCTCTTTGCACGTTCTTTATTCAGGTTCTCGAATTCAGCGATGTCGATGAACACTTCACCGCGAATATCGATCTCTTCGGGGATGATGTCCATTCCTTCTATCGTAAGTGGAATAGCCTTGATGGTCCTGACGTTTTGAGTAACGTCCTCGCCCTCGGAACCGTCGCCCCTTGTCGCAGCCCGAACGAACATGCCCTTTTGGTAGGACAATTCCATGGCAAGTCCATCGTACTTGGGTTCCACTGTATATTCGACTTCGCTATCGGATTTCAGTACCTTCTTGACCCGCAGGTCAAACTCACGGATCTCTTCATGGGAGAACGCGTTGTCCAGCGATAGCATGGGTTCTGCGTGCCTGACCTTGTCGAATTTTTCAAGCGGCGGCGCGCCGACACGCTGGGTGGGAGAATCGGGGAGACGGTATTCGTATTGTTCCTCAAGTTCTTTCAACTGGCGAAACAACCGGTCATACTCCGCGTCGGAGATGACCGGGGAGTCCTGAACATAATAGCGGAAGTTATGTTCGTTAAGCTCTTTAACGAGACGAAAAATTTCTTTTTGTATGTTGTCGGGAATGTTTTTCATGGTCACTGAATGTTCTCTATGCGATTTCCACTCGAATCGACTTTGCTCACTCCCCGCCCTTCTCCTCCAGCTGATAATCCTTGATCTTCGTGAGCAGCGTCTTATAGCTCACCTGCAAGACCTCGGCGGCCCGGGATTTATTGCCATTCGTCTGTTTCAGCACCTGTCTGATGCGGCGGGATTCGACGATGCGCGTGGCCGCCTGGGCGATCTCGTGGAGCGGGCCGTCCAGGGGCACGTGCTCGGCAAGCGACTCAAGAATGGTCGTTTCACTGATGCCGAGGTCCTGGGCGCGGACCACGCCGCCGTCGGCATAGATGACGGCCCGCTCAATCACGTTCTCCAGTTCGCGTACGTTGCCCCGCCAGGGCGCTTTCATCAGGATATCCATAGCTTCGTCGGAGAAGACCAGCGGGCCTTTGCGCACTTCAGCGGAATATTTGTTCAGGAAGCTGGCTGCGAGCGCCGGGATATCGTCGCGCCGTTCGCGGAGCGGCGGGATGGTGATGGGGAACACGTTCAAGCGGTAGAACAGGTCTTCCCGGAACAACCGTGCGTCCACGGCCTTCTGCAGGTCCTTGTTCGTGGCCGCAACGATGCGTACGTCGATTTTGATCTGCTTGCCGCTGCCGCCGATCCGCTCGATCACCTGTTCCTGGAGTACGCGCAGCAGTTTGGCCTGAAGCATCAGGTCCATGTCCCCGATCTCGTCAAGGAAGACCGTGCCTTTGTCAGCCAGTTCGAGCTTGCCGATCTTTCTCGCATCCGCGCCGGTGAAAGCCCCTCGCTCATATCCGAACAGTTCGCTTTCGAGCAGCTCATGCGGTATGGCCGCGGAATTGATCGCCAGGAAGGGCCGCTCCTTCCGCGGACTGAGGTAGTGAATGGCGCGCGCAAAAAGTTCTTTTCCCGTGCCGCTCTCGCCCTGGATCAGGACCGTGGCATTCGTGGCAGCCACTTTCCGGATCTTCTCGCTGAGCTCCTGGAGCTGACTGCTCTTGCCGATGATCTTCGGCAGGCCCAGCTTGTCGGAAAGCTCCGACCGGAGCAGGATATTCTCCGTGGCCACGCGGGTCGTATCGAGCGCGCGCTTGATGAGCACCAGCAGATGGTCCATGTCGAACGGTTTGGTCAGAAAGTCGTAGGCGCCCTGCTTCACGGCCCTGACCGCGGTCTCGATCGTGCCGAACGCGGTCATGACGATGACCGGCAGAAGCGGGTTGTCCTCTTTTACGGCTTTGAGCACCTCAAACCCGTCCTTTTTCGGCAGCTTCAGGTCCGTAAGCACCAGCGCGATGCTCTCGTCAGCGAGTTTCCGGATGCCTTCGGCGCCGTCCCTGGCCGGGACCACTTGATAGCCTTCAGCCTCAAGGGTCTGCTTCAGCATATCAAGCATGCTTTCTTTGTCTTCTATAACGAGGATCGTATCCATAGTCCCTTAGCTCCCCACCGTCGGCAGGACCACCGTGAACGTAGTCCCCTGCCCTTCTCTGCTTTGCACGTCGATCCGCCCGCCGTGAGACAGGACGATCTTGTGCACCAGCGCGAGGCCGAGTCCGACACCGGTGTCCTTGGTCGTGAAGAACGGAAGAAATATCTTTTTGAGCGTGTCACGGGGAATGCCGACGCCCGTATCGGCTATGGTCAGGGAAAGCTCCCTGCCTATGCTCGCGCCCCGGATCGTCAGCGTCCCGCCTTCCGGCATGGCTTCAACGGCATTCTGGATCAGGTTCGTCAAGGCCTGGCGCATCAGCACTTCATCGAGGTTGACCTCAAGCTCGGGCAGGTCCAGCGTTGTTCCGGTCCGGACATCATTCCCCCTGGCCTGAAGCACGTTCGCAACACATCCTTGGATCAGTTCCCTGAGGTTGGTCCGCACCCGGTTCAGCGAGGCCGGCCGGGCAAAGGTCAGGAGGTCGTCAATGATGCGGTTCATGCCGTTGATCTCGGTCACCACATCCCTGATGATCTTCTGTTCGGGCGCCGCCGCTTTTTTTGCAACCAGCGCCAGATAACCGGCAATGACGGCCATGGGATTCCGCAGCTCATGGGCGATGCCCGCCGACATCTCGCCCAGGGCAATGAGCCGTTCGCGCAGCTCCACCTGTTCCTGCAGCCGCTTCACTTCAGTGAGGTCGGAAAAAGAGAGGATGACGCCGAGCGAAGCACCCTGCCGGTCGGTCAGGAGCGCGGTGTTGTATCCAAGCCACATGCGCCCAAAGGGACGGTCCAGCGTTGTTTCCCTTCGGAGCGGGGTCGTGGTCCATCCGACGGTTTCCTCCACCGATCTACAGATATCGCCGGAGCCGAAAATATCACTGCAACTCCGGCCAACAGCCTGCGAATGATTCATGCCGAGCAGCTCCTCAGCGGCACGGTTCAGGGTGATGACCCGGTTGTTCCGGTCAAAGGTCATGACCCCGCTCGTAACGCACTGGAGAATATTCTCGTTGTAGCTCTCAACGTTCTCGGCGCGCTGCACAGCGCTGGCCCGAAGCCGTTCAAGCTCCTGTTCCTTTTCCTTGAGCTCTTTGGTCACGCTGTGGAAGGCGTCAATGATGAAGCCGACGTCTTCCTTCTTTTCCCGCTCTTCCTTTTTGAGGCCGAGCTTCCGCCGAAAACGACGGGACAGGCGCCAGACGATCGTTAGGCCGCTTGAGGCGATGACCAGGCCGAGCAATTGTATGGAAAGGGAATGGGAGTTCATATCCGGAGCAGTCCCAGGTACCAGGAAATGATGTCACCGCCGTAGAGCATTGTTGCCAGGGCACCCGCGGCCAGGAACGGCCCGAAGGGAATGACGTTCTCAGCCTTCTGCTTTTTCAGCAGGATGAGCGCAACGCCCACGACCGAGCCCGCGATTGCGCCGAGCATGATGATCAGGAGCGCGCTTTTCCAGCCGAGGAAGCTCCCGAACATGCCCATGAGCTTGACGTCGCCGCCTCCCATGGCCTCGACATGGCGCAGCTTTTCCCAGCTCCAGCCGAGAAGAAAGAGCGGCGCGGCGCCGCTCACCAGACCGATAAGCGAGTGAACGAAACCTTCCAGGCGCGGCCAGGACAGCAAACGGTCCCCCAGGAACGGCAGCGGCCCGGACAGCGCCGGCATAAAGAACGGCGCAGCGACCAGGCCGAGGACCATGCCCGGAAGCGTAATCGAATCCGGAATGATCTGATGATCGAGATCAATGAAGGTGATGACGATCAGGGAAGAACACAGCGCCATGACAATGAGCGCTTCGCCGTTCAAACCGAGTTCGCGGTAAACCCAGAGATAGATCAGCGCGTTCAGCAGTTCCACCAGCGGATAGCGCCGGGAAATGGGCAGCCCGCACGTCCTGCATTTTCCCCGCAGCAGGAAATAGCTGATGACCGGGATATTGTCGTAGAATTTTATCGGTTGCTCACAGCGGGGGCAGTGGGACGGCGGCGTTGCAATGGAAAGGCCGTGAGGAAGACGGACGATACAGACGTTCAGAAAACTGCCGAGAATAAGACCCACCAGAAAGACCAGGACAATGATCATGGAGCGGTCTCCCCCGCCTGTTTCGGCTCCGGCCGGAACACGGACGCTTCGTTCTTCATTTCATCATTCAAACGGTCCAGTTCCTTCTCAAACGCGGCTATCTCGATCAGTGAGGCCGCGATCTTTTCTTCCTGCAGCAGCTGTTCAGCCAGTTTGGGCAGTGATCCGGAATTATTCAACTCCACCAGGGCATGCCCGATAAGCCGGTACTGTTCGTTGACGCTGTTCTGGACATTGTCGCTCCTGATCCGGAGACGCACGATGTTCAGCTCCGCCTGCACCCGCTCCGAAAACGTGGCTGCCGCGGCCATCAACTTGTCGGACCCCTTCTGCATGTTCGTAATGACTTTTTCCCATATCATATTCCCGTCTCCTGACTCCTGCCTACTGTCTCCTGACTACTTTTTTACTCTATCAGAATGCCGCAAAAATATCAACCGACGCTTAAGAGCCCCAGCTTGCCCTGCCACCGCCTCTGGAGCGAGTCACGAAGCAGAGGATGGCGCGTGAGCGCGGGGTCCTGCTGAACAAGTTCAAACGCTTCGCTCCGCGCAATTTCCAGAAGGTCCGCGTCGCGGATGATGTTCGCCGCGTGCAGGTCCGGAAGGCCTGACTGGCGGGTACCCATGAACTCGCCCGGTCCGCGCAGACGGAGGTCCTCTTCGGCGATCTTGAAACCGTCCGTGGTGCGCGCAAAAGCGTTCAGCCGCTCCCGCGCGTCATCAGCGAACATCCGGGGGCCCATCAGGATACAGTAAGACTGATGGCCGCCCCGGCCGACCC
>JAYTJE010000171.1:0-14678 GCA_043731355.1 Nitrospirota bacterium | reverse complement strand
TCACGAAATTCGTGATTGAAAGATTAGATTTTAAGATAAACAATGCATTGGGCAAAGCTGCGTGACTGGATAAGATGGAGAAGACCGCACTCTCAAGTTGTTTATAATCAAGTCATCTCATGTGCCAAGTGCATAAAGAGTTGGGTCAAGGCTCTGCGTTGACCTTTTTTCCCTCATAAAGGTTCCGCTCCGATGACAAGTGCCCATGGGGCACTCTCGCAAGAGTAGTCGGGGCGGTCGCTTTCAAACCCTGCTTAATCGAAATCCGACGCGATGTGTCGGATACTCATGTAGATTAAGTGGGGTTTCTTTTTTTGTCCTGCCTTGCTTTATCCTGCAAACTTTCCCGTATCTCATTCTTGGCATTCCACGGATCAGTGATCTCGATGAACGCCCACCGGCCGAAACCACCATGGTTGTTGATAGCGAGAATCCAGAGAGTAAAGTTGTGCGGCTTGACATTCTCTCACGCTGCCCCTTGCAGGCTTCAACGTGGCGCCCCACCTTATAGCCCGAGATATTTGTTTATTGCTCCAACAAACGCCTTGCCCTCTTCGAGCTTCACCGATGCGACCGGCTCCACGATCTCCTCGTCGATGTCGTAGTCCGCAAGCTCGCGTATCTTCCGCGCATTTATGAGCATACGGTGATATTTCTGGTCGATCTTTCCCGTCTTCACGAAGTAATAGCCGACTGCCGACTCAACGGCCGAGTGCTTCGAAACATCGATCCCCTCGGATTTCAGCAGCGCCTGGGCCGCATAGAACATGGCATAATATATCTTGCTGGCGGCATCCGGGGCATGTCCGTGCTGGAGAAGCTCGTCAGCCACGGCAAGGGCATGGTCCGCCTTCTCAAGAAATTTTTTAATCTCTTCGTTCATACGGCCACACCCTCCTTCTCCACATGCCTATAAAAGGAATAACCCTTATCCAGCGCGCCATTGAACTGCGCTTCCGCAATGACCTTCAGCGAGATGATCGGCTTAAAATCACGGTCCCACATGACGCTGTAGGCAATGTTGTCCAAGGCGTTTTCGATATCCTGCGTTTTAACGTCAACCAGCGCGATTATATCAAGATCGGAGTCCTCCGTTGCGCGGTCCGCTGCACGGGAACCGAATACAATCAGCTTTTTTATGTGCTGTTTCACTTCCTGAGGTAGACGTTTCTTAAAATCCTCGACGATCTGTTTGTCTTTGTTTTCCATTTCAACCTCCCTGCCTGCTGTTCGCCGTTTTATTATACACTTTGCAGCGCCGCCCGTATCTCATTCTTCGCATTCCACGGGTCCATAATCTCGATAAATGCCCACCTGCCGAAACCGCCGTGATTGTTGATAGCTGGTATCCAGAGCGTATTCGCCGTTGATACCTTTGCCGCCTTGTCCTTCTTGTGCTCGCCGGTGACCTCGACTATCAGGTTGAGTTCCCCCTCACGAGAAGCTATTTCCCCCTCACCTTTGTCCTCTCCCACCAGGGGAGAGGATACAGAAGCAAGGGGCGAGGGCGTTTTAATGCGAACAATGAAATCAGGATAATAATTCTTTTCCTCACCGTTCATCGTATAAGGAATGGAAAAGCCCAGATTGTAGTTTTTGGCGTAACTGATGACCTCTTCCATATCTTCAATGGAACTCGCCATCTTCTGTTCCCAGGAGATTGTATCGGCAACTACGTGCGAGATATGGCACTTGTCCGCTCTCGTTGAATACACCGGCCGCGTGGTATCGAAGTCCACATAACGCGAAGATCCAATGGTGTCGTAAGGCTTAAGAATTGGCTTAAGCGCTTTTTCCCCGGTATCGCCGGCAACGATGGCCTTATATATCCGGTCAGCGGCATCGTGAGCGAATTCTATAAGGAGAAGAAGCTGTGGGAAGGTGTTGTCCTTCAAGGTAATGCATTCGGATAGCCACTGCTTGGCAATTTTAAGAATCTGCGGAAACAACCAGGGTTTGCTGCCGCCTTGGTCATCCTTGAAATAATTTTCCAGAACGAGCTTCGCGAGTAAAAATTCAACCTCTTGCTCGCGCCGGTTCTTCAGCTCTTCAAGCGTGTGAATACTCGATTCGCCGACAATCGGGTCGAGTTGAACGCGGGTAGGCACGTCAGCGGTGGAAAGCGACAGTTTTGATGCTTCCGTGAAACGGTAAGAAAGTCTTTCCGCCGGGAGTTCGTAGCGGTAACCATCGACGCGAGGGAAGGTTATCTCACAGGCAATTCGATCTTCAAGCGCTCGTACGCGGGTGGGAGTCGGGCCGGGCCTGGGTTGCTCCGTTGACCCCGAGCAGGGAATGAACGAGAACGGCACGCCGTAGACCTCGGCATATTCTGGTTCAAACATGCCTTGGTCGTTTGTCGAATAGCTCATCCGTCTTAGGCCGCGTCCTACCACCTGTTCGCAGAGAAGCTGCGTGCCGAAGGCGCGCACACCGAGAATGTGCGTTACCGTGTTTGCGTCCCAGCCTTCCGTGAGCATCGAGACCGAGACCACGCACTTCACCTGCTCGCCAAGTTTCCCCTGCTTGCCTACGGTGTTCATGACCTCCCGGAGCAGGTCTTCGTCCGTAAGTTCTTCAGCGTCGCGGCCCGGGAAGCGGGCGCGGTACTCCTGCTTAAATTCCTCGATCTCGGCAGCGGCGATCTTCTTGAAATCGGCGCTCATGGCCTCGCCGGATTCGAGCTGCTCGCTGTCGATCAAGACGGTGTTCGGCCGGGCGCTCCATCCGCCATTCACAACATTGCTGAAGATACCCAGTTCTCCGGGCACGAGGACCGTTTTATCATCGGACAGGTGTTTCTCCCACCCAGCGACGTAATCGAACACGAGCTTGGATACATTGGTATTGTTGCAAACGACGATAAAAACAGGAGGTGTAAGGCCTTTTGCTTGGGCATCTGTGTTTTGCTCCCAGAGGCGGTAATACTTTTCATAATTACCATACAGGCTGAGAAGCGCACCCTGGAGTTCCACCGGCAACTTGGGCTCCCCGTGAACAGCATCGGTCTTACGGCCTTTCTTCGGCAGCTCTTCACGGATGCGCAGCCAAAGGTCGCGATAAGTAGGCTGCTCGCTTGTCATCGAATCATCGGCCACAGGAACGCGCGGGACCTTGACAATTCCGCATTCAATTGCGTCGATAAGCGAAAAGTCAGAGACCACCCAGGGGAAAAGTGTGCCTTCGGGATAGCCTGAGCCGCGTAGAAAAAATGGCGTAGCGGAGAGATCATAGACGGCCTTGACGCCGATCTTGGCCTTGACCGCTTCGAGACCGGAGATCCAGACGCGGGCTTCCTCCTCTCGTTTTTCCGCTTCCTTCCGTTCGTCGCCCTTGAGTTTGACAACCTCTTCTTCGGCACGACGACGATAGCAATGGTGGGCCTCATCGTTGATGACGATAATGTTTTTCTTATTTCCCAGTTCGCGGCAGACTCGTCGTACCATCTGGTCGGGCGTCTCAGTGAAAGGACTTTCTCCGCCCTGGGTAAGAATAGCTTTGGTGAGCTTGCCGGCTCCGTTTTTCTCGCGCTGCTTGAAAACATGAAAATTCGTGATGAGAATTTTTGCTTTGTTCAACTCTGTCATGAGCTCGGAAGGCAAAATATCGCGCTGACGGTAGTAGTTCCGCGGATCATTGGGGAGAAGAACGCGAAGCCGGTCTCGTATGGTTATGCCGGGAGTGACGATCAGGACGGTGTCGGAAAAACGAGCGTCCTGGGGATTGGCAAGCTTGTTGAGGGCTTGCCATGCAATAAGCATGACCATGACCACGGTCTTACCGCTGCCGGTGGCCATCTTGAAAGCTATCCTGAACAAAAGCGGGTTAGCATCTTCATTCACTTCGCGGAGCTTATTCTCTATCCAGGCATCGCCGTACTTATTTGCTACCTCGGTCAGATAGATCGCGGTTTCAAGCGCTTCTATCTGACAGAAAAAGAGCTTCTTTTCCCGTTCGGGATTATTCCAGTATTCGAGAAGGCGAGATGAGGTCTTCGTGACGCCCACATAGCCGCCTTTACGCCAGGCGTCAACGCGGGCACGGATGCGGTTGATCTCGTCGTTTTCTTTTAAACGGTCTTCCGTCCACTCCGTATCCAGGGACAGCTGCGCCTGCTTACCCTTGCTGCGAGGACGCGCTATGGGAATGAAATAAGCGCTCGGTCTGCGCTCTTCAACAATCTCGTTCGTTATGCCCTCTTCGGTGAATCTGAAGTGGCGCTTTGGTTCCTTAAAGGGCGTGTTGATGATGGGATTCTCGATGACGACTTGTTTCACGAAAAACGCTCCTTTGACCGCCTACAACTCCGTATACTTTCTGCTTGACCCCTTTGCCTTTTCAACAGGATACTTTGCCGCGTTGTGAGCAATCTTACTTTCAACTTCCTTCAGCAAGTCGATCTTATATTTATTACAGAGATAGGTGAGAAAGATGAATATATCGGCCAGTTCTTCTTTAACGTTCTTGAGTTCGTCAATGGTGAGATTGCGGGACTGCTCGGTCGTCTTCCACAGGAAGTTTTCCAGCAGCTCTCCCGCTTCAATGGAGAGGGCTTCGGCGAGGTTCTTGGGATCGTGGAATTGCGCCCAGTCACGCTCGTTCCGGAATGAGAGGATCTTTTTCTGGATTGCTTCTAAATCAGCCATGCCCTTCCCCGACCGCTATTAATCCCATAATAATTCGGCACTTTACTACAGACAGTCGAAAAAGTCCAGGCATGTTAAGTAAGATATTACCTTACAGCAGCTCATAAAAGGGAATAAACCGCACTCGTGTTTTTCCCAGCTTCTCGTCTTCATGCGCTCCAAGCGATACGATCCACGCTTCCTTCGGCTGATACTTCGCGACAAAACCCCGGAGCGAGCGGCCTATCTCCCCGCCTTTCATTTCCCTGCATTTCACCTCGACTGGAATTACGCCATCATCGCTATTGATGATGAAATCCACCTCGGCCTTGTCTTTCGTCCTCCAGAAGTGGACCGTACCGCCCTCCACCTGTGTCTTCTCAAAGAGAAGTTGATGGATAAGATTTTGAAACAGGAACCCCGTCTCATGAAGCGCCGTGTATCTGCCAAAACGGCGAAGCGCGAAGTTTCGGAGTCCAAGGTCGCCAAAATACATCACTGGCGACTTGCTGATCTCGCTTCTCAGGTTCTTGAACCAGGGCGTGACCCTTCTGACGATGAAGGTCTTCTCCGCGTAGGACAGGTAGTTTTTCACGGTCTGCACGGAGATCCCAGCCGTGGAGGAAAGCTCGCTGAGGTTGATCATACCGCCGATCTGGTCGGCGAGCATGCGTATCAGGTTTCCGAACGCGTCGATCCGCTCCACGCGCAGGAGAAAGGCAATGTCCTTTTCTATGTAGCTCCGGTAAATCTCATCGATGATCGCCGACTTCTCTTTTGTGGTGTCCTCAAGAATCACCCGGGGATACCCGCCGAAGTTGAGATATTCCATCAGAAGACCCTGTGCCTCTGCTTTGTTTATGCTGAAATATTCAGCGAGCCTGTCCTGATATTTATACGCGGTACGGTAATTGATGAACTCGGCAAGGGTAACCGTGGAAAGCTCGAACATCCTCTTTCTGCCTGCGAGGGATTCATGCACCTTTTCCTTTAATTCAACGCTTCCGGAGCCGGAGAGGATGAATTTGTACGGTGTCCGCATATCGTAGAGACCTTTGAGAAAAATACCGGCGTTTTCTTTTCTCTGTATCTCGTCGATGAACACATAACCCTTCTTGTTGCCGAACTCCAGGCGCAGCCTGGAGAGGAGTGCCTCCTGATCTGCAAAATGGGGTTGGTCCCGTTCGTAATCAAGACTCAGAAAAAGCGTCTTGTTGCCTTTTTTTTGCAAATCCTCCTGGAGATGCAACATTAAGGTCGTTTTGCCCGCCTGACGGGGACCGACAAGCAGGGTCATCTCTTTCTTGGGAAGATGGGCCTGGAGATCATTCAGCAGTTTTCGCTTTATAGGCATACTTTATTTTATATACGAGAAATCACAAAGTCAAGGTTATTATTGCTCGCTGCGGAGTTTCCTACGAGAGTAGGCAATGTTGAGAGATTTTTAGGCACGTGGAAGGTATCTCAAGCAGAATAACATCGTAGTTCACTATGGGTGTTTCTCTTCTCTCCGCTACCCTTAAGTTCAAAGCCACTTCTTCCGCTTGAAAAAAACCAGCATCCCGACGGCGATCGCCCCCATGACCCCGAGCGAATAAAAATAGCCATAGTGCCACTCAAGCTCGGGTAGATACTTGAAGTTCATGCCATAGAGGCCGACGATGAAGGTGAGCGGCATGAAGATCGTGGCAATGATCGTCAGGACCTTCATCACTTCGTTCAGGCGGAAGCTCACGCTTGAGAGATACAGGTCGAGCATGGTAGAGAGCATGTCGCGGTATATCTCAACGCTGTCAATGACCTGGACCACGTGATCGTAGACGTCCCGCAAGTAGGGCGCGGTGGTCTCGTGAATGATCGGCGACTCCCGCCGTTCCAGAGCGGCGATGACCTCCCGGAGCGGCCAGACCGCCTTGTGCAAAAACAAAAGCTCCCGTTTCAGCTGGTACAGCCGCTCCATGAGCTCTCTTCCCGGGCTCGCAATGAGCTCTTCTTCGAGCAGATCAATACGCTCCCCGAGCTTTTCCAGGATCACGAAGTATCCATCCACGAGTGCGTCGAGCAGCGAATAGGCGAGGTAATCAACGCCTCGTTTGCGGATCGTGCCGCGCCCGGACCTCAACCGGTCACGGATCAGCTGGAACACGTCGCCCCTGATGCCTTCCTGGAACGAGAGCAGGAAGTTCGGTCCCACGATAAGGCTTACCTGCTCGGGAACGACCTTCCTCTCCTTGTCGTCATAGGTCAGCATCTTGACGACCACAAAGAGGTAGTCGCCGTAGTCTTCCATCTTCGGACGTTGCACCACGCTCATGAGGTCCTCGCTCACGAGGCGATGCAGACCAAAGCACTCGCCCAGCTTTTCGATCATGGCGGGATCGTGGACGCCGTCCACGTTGATCCACGTGGCGGTGGGTTTGCTCCGGTAAGGAAGGCACTCACCCACGGTCTTCAGCATCCGTTCTTCGAAAACCTGCTCGTCATAGTCGATCAGGGTGACCTCGATCGCCCCCGCCGCCTGCTCACCGGTATACACCAGGGACCCGGAAGGAAGACCGATTTTCTTCATTCTGCGCTTCGACATTCTTGGCATAGTGGCTGTCCTTTTGTTTAAAAAAACCTTTGACACGGATAAGATCGGATAAGAACCGGATAACGGCGGATTTTTCTTTGGGAAGGTTCACCCTTCGATGTATTCGTGCTGTATCCGCCCTTATTCGCCGTCAATCCGCCTCTTCCGTGTCAAGGATTTTTTTTCTTCTACTGTCAATAAAATTCCCTCAGCGTCTTTTCTATTCTCGTCCCTGGAAACTGCTCCTGCCTGACCAGCGGCTTTTCAGCAAGGACCGGCAGCCGTTCCTCGAAGGTCGGCCGGTTATGCCGGTAGATAATACCGATCGGTATCCGCTCCCCCCACTCAAGCGCTTTGCTGAACGCCTCTTTTCTGTCCGTCGGATCATAGCCTGCCTCAAGATGATAGACCCGCTGCTGGTACCACTCATAGGTATTCACTTTGTTGAAGGAGACACAGGGCTGCAGGATATCGACAAGGGCAAAGCCGTTATGCTCCATGGCGGCCTTCATGATCCCCTTCAAATGCTCCGTGTCTCCGGCAAAGGCCCGGGCCGCGAAACTGCAATCGAGCGCCACGGCCAGGGCCATGGGGTTGAACTGGCCCGAGAGCACGCCGAAGGGCATGTTCTTCGTTATCGTTCCTTCACTCGTGGTGGGCGAAGCCTGCCCCTTGGTCAAGCCGTAGACCTGGTTGTCGTGGACAAAGAGCTTCACCCCGGCGTTCCTGCGCATTGCCGCCATGAGATGGTTCCCTCCCTCGCCATAGCAGTCGCCGTCGCCGGTCGTGACGATCACGGGCATGGCATGGTTCGCCAGCCGTATGCCCGTGGCGACCGGAAGCGCCCGTCCGTGCAGACCGTTGAAGGTGTTGCCCCTGGTGTAATGCGGGAACTTCGCGGCCTGGCCGATGCCCGAAACAAGCGTGATCTGGTGCGGTTCCAGGCCGAGTTCCACCATGACGTCCTTGAAGGTCTTCAGGATCGGGAAGTTGCCGCACCCCGGGCACCAGGCCGGGACCTGTCCTCTAAACGTTTCGAAGGTGCTCATCCAATTCTCCTGTCAGACGCTCGACCGTGAACGGCCTGCCGTCGAATTTATTAATGTGCGCTCCGAACTCATACCCGGTCTCCGCTTTCATCAGCCGTGCGAACTGACCGGTGGCGTTCTGCTCGATGCAAATCGTATGTTCTGCTTTTTCAAGGTACGCGATGTAGTCGAACTGCTCTTGCAGCGGGAAGGGATAGAGTTCGCTGAAATGAAGCATGGCAATGCTGTAGGACCGGGACAGGACATCGACTGCCTCACGCATCAGGCCGTACATCGACCCCCATCCCACGATAACGATGGCGGGATCAGGTTCTCCATAGAGGAATGGCGGGCTGATCTCGGACTGGAGGAGCGGCAGTTTTTTGAAAACGCGCTTTTCCACCATGGCATTTCTGGCCATGGCATCCTCGATGATATGGCCCGCTTCGTCATGCTCATCGCTGTCGGTAATTACAAGATGTTCGGCATCACCCGGTACGCCGAGCGGGGAAACACCGGTGCCCGTAAAGACATGCCGTTTATATTCGGAAAGGTTCTTGAACGCCGCGCCGCGCAAGCGGTGATCGGTACAGGACAGCGTGCTCAGATCAAGGCTATCGAGGGTCCACTGGGAATCGGAAAGAAAGGTATCGAAGAGAATGAAGGAAGGGACCTGATATTTCTCCGCCAGCTCAAAAGCTTTGTTCGTAAGCGCAATGGCCTGGCGCGGCGTACCCGGCGCAAAAACCACCCGCGGGAACTCGCCGTGGCCCGCGGCGAGCACCATGGCAAGGTCGCCCTGCTCGGTCTTCGTGGGCAGCCCCGTCGCCGGTCCGGGCCGCTGGCCGAGAGCGATCACGATCGGCGTCTCGGTCATGGCTGCCAGCGAGACCCCTTCTACCATGAGGGCAAAGCCGCCGCCCGAGGTGCCGGTCATGGCCCGCACTCCGGCAAAGGAAGCGCCGAGCGCCATGTTGATGGCTGCGAGCTCGTCCTCGGCCTGCTCCACCACGAGGCCGTATTCTTTTTCTTTGGAGGCCAGATAGTTCATGATCCCCGTCGAGGGGGTCATGGGATACGCCGCATAGAACTTGCAGCCCGAGGCAAGAGCGCTGAACGCAATGGACTCGACGCCCCCCATGAGCAGCTTCCGCTCCGCGCCCGGCGCAACAGGAAAAGAGCAGGTCGTGCATGCTTTGAGCGCAACGTCGTACCCTGCCTGCGCTGCATTCTTATTCGCTTGGATGATGGCCTCGCCCTTTTTAGTAAAGGTGTCAGTTATTATTTCGAAGAGTTTTTCGAGCTCCATGCCGAGCATGCCGAGCACCGCGCCGAGCGCGACCGTGTTCGCCATGATAGCGCTGCCGCCGCTCTTCCCTGCCAGGTCCGCGAAGGGAATGTCGATGAATTGTTTCTTTTCCGGATTCAGTTTTAGCGTCGCAAAATCACCGATGATCCTTCCCTGCTTCCCGAGTTCCGCTTCGTGGCGCACGACACTTTCCCGGTCGAGCGCAACAATAATATCAACCTGCTCCCGGGGCGCCGAAACCGGCAGCTCGGACAGCCTGACCTGGTAGAAGTTATGGCCGCCGCGGATGCGCGACTCATAGTCCTGGTGGCTGAAGACATGATAGCCCGTGCGCGAAAAGACCCTGGCCAGCGTATCGCCGATGGTCTGAATGCCCTGCCCCGCTTCGCCGCCTATTTTGATCGAGTAGTCCATGGTTGTTGGCTCCGTAAGTTCCTGATCGCAGCGGCACGAGATGGTGTTATTTCACGTCCTTCAGCGAGATGTCCTTTGCGGTGAGCAGCTGCGCCAGCAGCAAGAACCCGCCGCAGGGAGGCAATGCGCGGTTTTCCATAAAGTCGCAGTCGTGTTCGTGAAAGGGACATGCCATGCAGAGAGCGCTCACCAGGGGCCCGTCATCGGTCCCGTCCCGGGGCAGCTCCGTTTTATCGCGGTTGATCGAAACGCCTTGCTGCGCGAGCCGCTCCAAAACAACATACCCCCTGCACGCAAGCTCTTCATTTCTGCCGGGCTTGTAGTAGGAGCAGAAGCGCGAGCAGACCGTCCTTGTAAGCGCGGACTTTATCCCCCTGTGCATGAGTAAGTATAACAAGCTTTCCCGTCAATTGCCATTTTTTTATGGGATGGTGCGCGCGGGAAACCGCGGTGGTATACTATGAGCCATGAGGTGCTATCTTGCAAAGCGGGCGGTCGTCAAATGGCTGGAAACCCCGTCGGTCTACCAGCTCGCCAAGGATGAACTGCACGAACTGGATCAGGATTCGTTCCTGTTCCTGCGGAACTGCGCTGGCGAAGACGGCTGCACCAGCCGTGATGGGGCCTTCATCGACTATTGTATCGACGAGGGGCTGCTCACGACCGAGCGCGTCCTGCAGCATCGCCCGCCCATCACGCCGTCGCCGACGCCGTCGCTCCGCTATCTTGAGCTGCAGATAACCAGCGCCTGCGATCTCCGGTGCCGTCACTGCTATATCGGCGACCGCCGGACAAGCGAGCTGCCTGTTCCCGTGATTCGCAGGGTCCTGACCGAGTTTGAGCGGATGCAGGGCCTCCGCGTCATGATCACCGGCGGAGAACCTTCGCTCCATGCGGGCTTTGACGAGATCAACGCCATGCTGCCCGATTTCATGCTGCGCAAGGCGCTGTTCACGAACGGCGTGGCATGGGACAAGGAGCGCCTTCACACGCTGAAGGTCGACGAAATTCAGATCAGCATCGACGGGCTCGAAAAAGCGCATGATTCAGTTCGGGGCGTCGGCGCTTTTAACCGCTCAATGCGGACGGTCCGACTGGCCCTGGACGCGGGGTTTGACGTTTCGATCGCGACCATGGTCCATAACGGGAACCTTGGCGACTTCGATGCACTGGACTCGATGTTCAGGACCATGGGAATCAAGGACTGGACCGTGGATGTGCCCTGCATCACCGGCCGCCTGGAGAAGAACGCCGCACTCCAGGTGAGTCCGGAGGTCGGTGGAAAATACCTGGGGTACGGGTATGGCGACGGCCTGCACGCCTCGGCCCCAGGGTACGGCTGCGGCCTGCACTTGATGGCGGTCCTGGCGGACGGCACGGCGGCCAAATGCAGCTTTTACGGCGACCGCGGCGTCGGCAGCGTGGAAGAGGGGCTTGCCGCATGCTGGAGCAGGATCGTTCCGATCAGACTGGCAGACCTGTCCTGCGACTGCGAATACCGGGAAGCCTGTCGCGGCGGATGCCGGTACCGTGCCGAACTCATAGACAGTCCGCGCGGAAAAGATTTGTACCGGTGCGGTCTTTATGGTATATTGGATGAGAAGCTTCGATGAGGCTTGGGACAATCCGTGTTTCGTGATGGTATATTGCAAGGAAAGGAGGCGCATCCATGACGATCAAGAAGGTAGTTAGAAAAATGGCGACAACCTGCAAGTGCAAAAGTTCCTGCTGATGCAGCCATTCGAAATCAGATTAAAAATGTGAGCCTGGGAAGAACTCTTTCCGGGCTTCTTCTTTTTCCCGCCCCGCCCGCTCAGGGCGCACCCCCGCCAAGCAGCCGGTTGAACTCAGTCCTCGCCATTTCGCTGGTCAACACGCCCTCATGGGTATCGTTGAAACCGTATACCCTGGCAGCCGCGGACTGCAGGGAAGGAAGAAGCTGGCTCTTGAGCGTGACCACTCCATCTCCGCTCTCTCCCAGCTTTAGCCTTGCCTGGTCCTGATAGGTGAAAAAAAGATGGAACGGCAGTTTTGCCGGGAACGGCTGGTGACTCAGATGCTCGAGAAAATCGCTTCCCGTTGCAATGTCGCGCCATGCCGGGATCACGAAGGGGGCCTTTTCAACTCCTACGCGGGCTGAATCAACTCCTCCATAGGGCGTGGAGAAAGACACATACATGGCCAGGGAGGAAGATGATCCTTTCTCACCGAGCTTGTCGATCGCTGACAACGCGACAAGCCCTCCCATGCTGTGGGCCGCCAGGACAATCTTGCGTCCGCTTGTTTTCGCGTCCGCCTCGAGGTTCTCTATGACATTCGCAAGCAGGGCGCCCAGTTTGTCCAGCGGCAGTCCTGATGGGTAATAAAAAAAGAACGGCTGGAAACGGATCCGGTCCATACCCTCGACCATGAATTTCCAATCGCTGGGGGTGCCGGAAATCCCATGCACGAACAGGACCGTGGTCTTACTGCTGTCAAACTCCTCGAGACCGAAGAAGAATCCCTGGGTATGGGCGATCAAGGCGGTCGGGTTATAGAGGCCTTCGGCGCCGAACCTGCGGTCGAAGAACTCATCGTCGAGCGACGCGTAAAGATAGCTGGTCGGCCGTACCCGTACCTGCACTCGGAAATCGGTTTTGCCCGGCTTTGCAAAATCCAGCGCAAGAGACGGGCCTCCGACGATCATTCCATCCTTTGAGCGTTCCAGGCTTACGTTTGCAGGGGAACGCCCAACCAGCTCATTTCTTTCGAAAGCGCCATCCCGGTTCAGATCGGCAAAGACGTACAGCGTATACTCCCCCCTGGGAAGAAAGGCCATATATTCGTCAGTGGAATCTTTGAGCTGCACCACCGCTACTTTTTCATCCTGCCGGTACTGACTGCTGGTGGCGATGAGCAGCAGGCACTCCTGCCGCTCGCGGGGTTTGATGAGCGGACCGGCGAGGATCAGCGAATCCTCGGGCGCAACCCTGTGCAGGACCGCCATGGTCGGAAGCCGGTCAAAGGTTTTCTGCCAGTGCGCTTTGCGGGTATAGAACCCGAAGTAGCTGCATCCGGTAAGGGTCAGTGCGCAGAAAAAGATCACGCTCATGACCATTAGTTTTTTTAGCGGACTGGATGTGTTCCGATACATGGCAGGAGTATAGTAGAAGTTTCTGTGGAGCGCAAGCGCGATCCGCAGGCTCACTGCAAGAGCGTGAGTCTGCGGTCCTTCTCGCTCATTTTAAAAGCTTCTTGTTACGCGGCTTTGCTCTTGAAAGCCAGCCGCTCCTCAAAATTTTTGATGAACTGGGCAACCTGCACCCCGAGATAGACACACTTGATATTGTTCATGCAATCCTCTGCGTCTTTTTTCTCGATGAGCGTCTGCAGTTCCTCCGTATCCCGCCTGAACGTCACGATGTAGGCGTTCTTGGCTACATCGAACTCGACGGTCGAGGTAAGACGGTGCTCCTTGATCTCGGGATACATTTCCTGGATCTTGTTTTGTAATGCCGCATGGGTAAACATAATGCGCCTCCCCTTCTCGCTTAATACGACCCGATCAACCGCCCTCGACAATGCCCCGCTCGTCCCACATGAACCAGTTGCCGGTATCGGAGAGAAATTGATAGGTATTCGCAAAGATAGCATAATGCTGCTGCTCTTCCCTGATCAGCCGTTCAAACAGCGCCTTTTCCTTTTCCGTTTTTACCTGGGAAAGCGTTTTTTCGTAGAATGCCTTTCCTTCGCGCTCCATGTTCATGGCGATCTTGAATGCCTCCAGCTCGTCGGTCGTGGCTTCGACCTTCCGCATCATTTCATCTTTGAGCTTCGCGAACACGGATTTTACGTTGCTCAAAGGACTCATCTCTTTTTGGGTCAGGCCAAGCCCCTTGACAACCTGGGAAATCATTTCCAAGTGGCGCTTTTCATCTTCGGTGATCGTTTGGAACATCTTTTTCCCCGCGGGATACCTGGTCTTCCGAGCCGCCTCGGTGTAGAACGATATCGCATCGGTCTCCATTTTCATCGCCAACTCAAGAGCATCCATGAACTCCTCCTTTGTCCGTCGAACCGCTCATATAGGATAGTTACGATCCTGAATAACGCTCGCCTGTAGTTAGTATAGCACACTTCCCCGCCTTACTTCGGCCGAAGGGCCTTCTCTTACGGCTACGTCCAGGAAGTACCTGGCATGGAAGAAAGCCTCGACGAAGGGCCGGGTATGCAGCGTCCACTCCTCGTTATGTTTTGCGTCAAATTCCTCACCGCTTGCGCCCGCCTGAATGATCTCCTCAATAAAAGGATTAAACGTGGTGCCTTCCGGTGCGATACTGCGCAGGGCCGCGACGATTTTTTGCGTTGTATACTGAAGCCTGTATACTTTGAATGACTGGGAATAGAATCGATAAATTGGGTCATCGTATCCCCATTTTCCGTTTACTTCTTCCAGCAGCGACGCCAACTCACGATACTCGGGACACAATGTCGCCCAGGATTTCAATCTTGACATAATGTATCATTTATGATACATTATGTCAAGCATAGGAGGTCAACTAACATGACCGCAAAAACAGTCGGCAAAAAGAACGGGGAGGAAGATATCCTCGGCTTGGTCACTTTCGGCAGTTTGATAGCCAATCTATCTCACTTGAGAGTGCGGTGTTCTTCGATTATTTTAGCTGAGACCGGTTAGACAAATCCACCTTTATTTTTGAGTGCTCAATGGATAGGTCTATCCACTTTTC
>JAYTJE010000170.1:0-42833 GCA_043731355.1 Nitrospirota bacterium | reverse complement strand
AGTGCTTGAGTTTCGAACCCCGTTTGAGGTATTCTTCGGCACGACAATGCGCTATACCAAGCCACCGTTAAAAGTTGCACTTCAGACTTGAATCCGCGCTGCAATTAATCCTTGGATCGAGGCATTATTTATCGCGATGAGCCGGGAAGAATTATATAAAATTGAAGTCAAAAAATCCGTCGACAAGATAAAGAGGCTGTACACGCCGGAGAAAATCTTTATTTTCGGATCTTATGCGAGCGGCAAGATCGCCGCGGGCAGCGACGTAGATTTTTTCATCATCAAGAAGACAAGCAAGCCCAGGCGGGAAAGGCAGCGCGAAGTATCGCGGATATTGATCGACAGGGAAGTTCCGGTCGACATCCTGGTATTCACGCCGGGAGAGACAGCAAAGCGAAAAAAGATCGGCGATCAGTTTATTCTGAGTATTTTGAATTCAGGCAAATTGGTTTATGCCAAATAAGAACAAAAAACTTCTCGCCGAGGAATGGCTCAAGAAAGCCCGCGACGACTACAAGTCGGCGAAGGTTATCTTGGACGAAGGCGGCTACTATGGAACGACCTGCTTTCTCGCTCAGCAGATGGCCGAGAAATATTTGAAGAGTTTTCTGGTCTAGAGCGGCTGGAAGCTGGAAAAGATGCACGACCTTATCAAGCTGCTCAATGAGTGCAAGAAGATATCGTCCGGTTTTGATGACTTGAAGGAAGAAGGTATCCTCTTGAACGACTACTATATCGAAACACGCTATCCCTTGGATACGCCAGTCGATTATTCCAAGAAAGAAGCCAGGGAAGCGTTAGAAGCTGCTGAGAGCATCGGTAAGTTTGTCGCAAAGCTTGTGAAGTAAAGTTTTCTCATCATAATGAAAAAGCCAAAAAAGCGCCGGGTCTTGTTATCGTGAACCGCAAATTCAGTCCAAATAGTACGTCTAAGGTGAATTTCTTTATTCAATCTCTTCCCTGCATCCCGTTCGCGATCTCCGAATTCGCCAATCCGTGATAAAGCATTGTTGAAATTTCCACAATAATCTTGACAATAAACCCCGCTGAAGTTATTATAACTCTGCTTTTTTATCGGCCTGTCATGCATCGCCCTATGTAAGGAGGAAATTATGAAAAAGCTCAATGTTTTTCCGTTTGTTGCCTTCCTGGTGCTCACTGGTTGCGTCTCGCAGGCTACGTTCGATTTGAAAGCCAAGGAAGCTGATACGCTTGTCGCATTAAGCGATAACCTCCAGGGCCAGGTCAAGAATCTGACCGCTGAGATGGACGCCCTCAGGAAAAAGCAGGAAGGGCTTCAAGCGGAGCGTGATGCGCTCCAGACGGAAAAGGCCGCGGTTGAAAAAGAACGCGACCTGCTCAGGGTGAGGACCGGAGACTTGTCTCAGAAAGCCGAGAAAGCCGAACGGCTTGAACGGGCTACCCAGACCTATCAGGACCTTCAGAAGAAGCTCGAAAAGGAAATCCAGGAGGGAAAAGTCCAGCTCACCGAGATGAAGAACCGTCTGACCATGACCATGGTGGACAAGATCATTTTCCCCTCGGGCAGCACCGAGATCAGCAAGGACGGCAAGCTGGTCCTGGATAAGGTCGTCAGCATCCTCAAAGACATTAAAGACAAACGGATCCAGGTTGAGGGTCACACCGATAATGTGCCGATTGTGAGCGATTTGAAAAAACGCTTCCCGACGAACTGGGAGCTTTCAACAGCCCGGGCGACCGAGGTTGTCCGGTATCTTCAGGAACAAGGCGGCCTCGATCCCAAACAGTTGTCCGCAACGGGGTACTCGGAATACCAGCCGGTTGCGCCGAACGATACGAACGACGGCAAGCACAAGAACCGCAGGATTGAGATCGTTCTGCTGCCGCTTCTCTAATACGTAGTACGCGTTCGACGAGGTCTGATCACCAATGTTCACCGGGATTGTGGAAGAATTGGGGAGCGTTAAGGCGCTCAGGCGTGACGCGGGAGCGGTTCGTCTGACCGTGTCCGCTTCCACAGTACTCGGAGGCACGGTGCTGGGCGACAGCATCAGCGTGAACGGCGTTTGCCTCACCGTCGTGGAACTGGGGAAGTCTCATTTCTCCGCGGACGTGGCGCTGGAGACCCTGAAGGTGACGAACCTGGGCGAACTCACGGTGGGGCAGCAGGTGAACCTTGAACGGGCCTTGCAGCTTTCGGCGAGGATCGGCGGACACCTGGTCTCGGGTCATGTGGACGCCGTCGGACGCATCAGAGCAAAGAACCAGGAAGGCAACTCCTGGCGCATCACCTTCGATGCTCCCGCGCCGGCGCTCCGGTATATCATAAAAAAAGGCTCCGTGGCCATAGACGGCATCAGTTTGACCGTTGCCGACGTCGATGCC
This sequence comes from Nitrospirota bacterium, assembly GCA_043731355.1. Classification (GTDB taxonomy): domain Bacteria; phylum Nitrospirota; class UBA9217; order UBA9217; family UBA9217; genus GWC2-56-14. The sequence continues at coordinate 40,466 of JAYTJE010000170.1, read as the reverse complement.
TCGGGGTTTACCATCGCCATGATACCCCATACGGCCAAGCTGACGACGCTGGGCGCCAAGAATGCCGGCGACAGCGTGAACCTCGAAACGGACCTCATCGGAAAATATGTGGAAAAACTGATGGCCGGAAGAATTGAAGGCGGCGTCAGTCTGGAACTGCTGCGGAAGAACGGATTTGCGTAATAGAAAAACAGGGTCCGGGGTCCCGGGTCCAGGGTTCAGAAAGTGAAGTATCTCTTTCCACCCTGTCTACTGTACCCTGTACCCTGTACCCTGAGGAGATTTCATGAAGTTCAATACGATCGAAGAAGCCCTGAAGGATATTAAAAAGGGCAAGATGGTCATTCTTGTGGATGACGAGGACCGGGAGAACGAGGGCGATCTTACGATGGCCGCCGAGGCGGTGACACCGGAAGCAATCAACTTCATGGCCACCCATGGCCGCGGGCTCATCTGCCTTTCGCTGACAGCGGAGCGCGTGGAAGAGCTGCAGCTGCCTATGATGACGACGGACAATACGTCCTCCTTCGGCACGGCGTTCACGCTCTCGATCGAAGCGAAAAAAGGAGTGACCACGGGCATTTCCGCGGCTGACCGGGCGACGACGATCAAGACCGCCATCAATCCGGCGTCGGGGCCGGAAGATCTGGCGCGGCCGGGGCATGTGTTTCCGCTCAGGGCGCGTCCGGGTGGGGTGCTGCAGCGCACCGGACAGACCGAGGGCTCGGTGGACCTGGCCCGGCTCGCCGGGCTCTACCCCGCGGGCGTGATCTGCGAGATCATGAATGAGGACGGCACCATGTCCCGGGTGCCGCAGCTTACGGAGTTCGCTAAAAAATTCGGTCTGAAGATCATTACCGTGAAGGACCTTATCGCCTACCGGGTCACCAAGGAGTCGCTGGTGCGGCGCGTGGCGGTGACCAAAATGCCCACGAGCCACGGAAGCGATTTCACCGCGATCCTTTATGCGAACGACATCGACGGGCTGAACCATATCGCGCTGGTGAAGGGCGAGATCAGGCCCGAAGACGAGGTGCTGGTACGCGTTCATTCAGAGTGTCTTACGGGCGATGTGTTCGGCTCGCTTCGCTGCGACTGCGGCGAACAGCTGCACAGCGCCATGGAGATGATCGACAAGGAAGGCAAAGGCATCGTCCTTTACATGCGTCAGGAAGGGCGCGGCATCGGCATCGAGGGAAAGCTGAAGGCCTACGAACTCCAGGACAAGGGCAAGGACACGGTTGAGGCGAACCTGGCGCTTGGCTTTAAGGCGGACCTTCGGGATTACGGAGTGGGAGCGCAGATCCTGCGCGATATCGGTGTGCGCAAGATCAGGCTGCTGACGAACAATCCGAAAAAGATCGTCGGTCTGGAAGGGTATGGCCTGACCGTGGTCGCCCGCATGCCGATCGAGACAAAGCCGAATGCCAAGAATATCAACTATCTCAAAGTGAAGAAGGACAAGCTCGGGCATATGCTTGAGAAAGTTTAAAACAGTTCGGAGTGCAGAGTTAACCGTTCGGAGTTCAACGTCCAGAGTGCGGAGGAATTGATGGCAAAGACGATACAGGGAAATGTGACGGCGCAGGGACTGAAGTTCGGCATCGTTGCCGCGCGCTTCAATGATTTCATTACCGGCAGGCTGGTTGAGGGGGCGCTTGACGGGCTCCAGCGCCACGGCGCGGCGGAAGGCGACATCGATATTGTAAAGGTGCCCGGGGCGTACGAGATCCCGCTTGCGGCAAAGATGCTCGCGCAGTCAAAAAAATATAACGCTATCATCTGCCTGGGCGCGGTCATCCGCGGAGCTACGCCGCATTTCGAATATGTGAGCGCCGAGGTCAGCAAGGGTGTTGCGTCGGTCTCTCTGGATTCCACGGTTCCGGTCATCTTCGGCGTCCTGACCACGGACACCATCGAGCAGGCCATCGAACGGGCGGGCGCCAAGAGCGGAAACAAGGGCTGGGATGCGGCGCTTGCGGCGATCGAGATGGCGAACCTCATGCGGCAGCTCGCGTAACGACCGATGCGTATGAACGAACAGCATTCGGCGAATGGACGTGTATGAAACGACGCAAGGCACGGGAGTTCGCGCTCCAGATACTCTTCCAGATGGATATCGGAAAAGACAAGCCCACGGCCACGATCCTGAAACGCTTCTGGGTGGAACATGAAGTAGACGACGATGTGCGGGTTTTTGCCGAAGAGCTTGTCAAGGGCGCATACAAGCATCTGGCCCCTATCAACGAGAAGATCCATGCCTGCGCAAAGAACTGGAGCCTTGACCGCATGGCGGCAGTCGACCGCAATGTGCTTCGCATGGCGGTCTATGAGATTCTCTACCGGGCGGATATTCCCACCAGCGTGACCATCAACGAAGCGATCGAGATCGCCAGAAAGTTCGGCAGTGAAGACTCAGGTTCTTTTGTGAACGGCATCCTCGACAGCGTCGCAAGAATGGTCGGCAAAATAGACGAAGGCAAGATCGAAGACTGACAGGCAAGGAAGGCCCGGTTTGGGAGTGAAGGTTGTTTTGCAGGATATTAAAAAGATTGAGACCGGGGCGCTGATCGTCGGGTTTTACGAGGACGTCCGGCCGCTCAAGGGGCTGGCCGGCGAACTGGACTGGCTGTTCTGCGGCGCCCTGTCCTCCCTGATCATCAAGAACAAGCTGAGCGGCGCGCTCGGCGAACTGGCGCTCCTCACTTCGCGGAGCAAGGTGCCGGCCTCAAAAATATTCATGCTCGGTCTCGGCCCCCGGGGAAGCGTCTCTTCGGAGACCTTGCGGAAAGCGGCGCAATCGGCGGCAGCCGCGGCGCTAAGCGCCGGGGTCACCTCCGCAGTCCTCGAATATTTCATCACCCCTGAACTATCACCGGAAACAACCGTGCACGCGCTTCAACAGGGACTGGCTGACGGGTCCCGGGGGCGTTCGATCGAACTTTCGCTGCTTGCGCCCGACGCCGCATCCTTTGAAAAAATATCCAGGTTGCTGGCCGCATAATCCTCATGAAGAACTCAGGAGAAACAACAGCATGATCCCTCGCTACAGCAGACCTGAAATGGCCGGGCTCTGGGAACCGGAGCGCCGATATCGCGCATGGCTTGAGGTAGAGCTCCTGGCATGTGAAGCGAACGCCAAACTGGGGCTGATCCCCGCAAAGGCGCTTGCCACGATCAAAAAGAAAGCTGACTTCAAGGTCAAGCGCATCGACGCCCTTGAAAAGATCGTTAAGCACGATGTGATCGCTTTTTTAACGGCCGTGGGAGAAGAGGTGGGTCCCGAGTCGCGCTATATTCACCTGGGGCTGACGTCATCGGACGTGCTCGACACGTCGCTCGCCATGCTCATGCGCAAGGCTTCGGACCTCATCATCGACGATATCCGCACGGTCATGAAGACGCTCAAAAAGCAGGCGCTCCGCTACCAGAACACGGTGATGATCGGCCGTTCGCACGGGGTCCATGCCGAGCCGGTCACGTTCGGGCTTAAAATGGCGCTCTGGCATGAGGAGATGGGAAGAGCGCTGGCCCGCATGGTCCGCGCCCGCGACGTCATCAGCGTGGGCAAGGTATCGGGCGCGGTCGGCACGTTCGCGAACATCGATCCCTCGGTGGAAACCTATGTCTGCCGCAAGCTGGGCCTGGTCCCCGAACTGGTTGCCACCCAGGTGGTGCAGCGGGACCGTCATGCGGAATTCCTTTCAACCCTGGCCTTGATCGCTTCCTCCATCGAAAAATTCTCCATTGAACTCCGCCATCTGCAACGCACCGAAGTGCTTGAGGCCGAAGAATACTTCTCCGAAGGGCAGAAGGGGTCGTCGGCCATGCCGCATAAGCGGAACCCCATATCGGCGGAGAACCTTTCCGGCCTTGCCCGCGTCATCCGGGGCAACTCGGTCGCCGCCCTGGAGAACGTGGCGCTCTGGCATGAGCGGGACATCTCGCATTCCTCGGTCGAGCGGATCATCATCCCCGACAGCACCATCCTCATCGATTATATGCTGGCCCGGTTTGACAAACTGGTCGGCCGGCTGTTCGTGTATCCGAAGAACATGGAACGGAACATGGCCATCTCCAAGGGGCTCTTCCATTCCGAGACGGTCATGCTGGCGCTCGTGGCCAAAGGCATCGCACGCGAGACCGCCTACTCGTACGTTCAGCGAAACGCCATGACGGTATGGAAAGAGGGCGGGGATTTCAAGGAACTCCTGAATAAGGACAGGGACGTGCGCAACTATCTGAGCAGCAAAGAAATAGAAACGTGTTTTGATCTGAAGCATACGCTCAAAAAAGTGGACTATATCTTTAAACGGGTTTTTAAAAAGAAAGTACGATGATCCCCATCGCCATAAGGATGTAACTATGTTTGACAAGTTTCATGAAGAATGCGGCGTTTTTGGAATATTCGGCCATCCTGATGCGGCCAATCTCACCTATCTGGGCCTCTATTCGCTCCAGCACAGGGGCCAGGAATCGGCGGGGATCGTTTCCTCGGACGGCAAGCAGCTCTACGGCGAAAAGTCCATGGGGCTCGTTGCCGACATCTTTGATGAGGAGCGGATCAAAAAACTTCCGGGCCACATGGCCATCGGCCACAACCGGTACTCGACCACGGGCGACAGCGTTGCCATCAACATTCAGCCGATCCTGGTGAACTTCGCGCTGGGCGGCCTCGCGGTCGCGCACAACGGCAACCTGGTGAACGCCGGCATTCTGAAGGACGAACTCGAAGCCTACGGGTCCATTTTTCAGTCCACCATGGACACGGAAGTGATCATTCATCTGATCGCCCAGTCCCGCATGGCCACGCTGCATGAGCGGATCGTCGATGCCTTGGGCCATGTGCAGGGCTCGTACAGCCTGCTCCTGATCACGGAGCATGAGATGATTGCGGTCCGCGACCCGCATGGGTTCCGGCCCTTCTCGCTCGCCGAACTTGACGGCGCCTACGTGGTGGCGTCAGAAACCTGCGCCTTTGATCTGATCGAGGCGACCTATATCCGCGACATCGCCCCGGGCGAGATGGTTGTCATCAACAGCAGCGGCATCACCTCGTCTTTTCCGTTCAAGGCGGCGGAGCCGTCCCATTGCATTTTTGAGTTCATCTATTTTGCGCGGCCTGACAGCATGGTCTTCGGCCAGAACGTGTACACCATCAGGAAGGCTTTCGGTAAACAGCTGGCGCGCGAGGCCGGGATCGAGGCGGATGTCGTGATAGCGGTGCCGGATTCCGGGGTGCCCGCGGCCCTGGGATATTCCGAGGAGTCGGGGATCCCTTTTGACTTCGGCCTGATCCGGAACCACTATGTGGGCAGGACCTTCATCGAACCGCGCCAGACCATCAGGCACTTCGGCGTCAAGATCAAACTGAATCCGGTCAAGGATGCGCTCAAGGGCAAGCGGGTCGTGGTGGTCGATGATTCAATCGTGCGCGGCACCACCAGCAAAAAGATCATCAAGATGATACGGAACGCCGGCGCCGCTGAAGTGCATATGCGTATCAGCTCCCCGCCGACTTCTTATCCCTGTTTTTACGGCATCGACACTCCCACGAGGCAGGAACTTATCGCCTCGACCCACAGCATCGAAGAGATCCGGAAGTATATTACCGCGGACACGCTTGGTTATCTCAGCATGGACGGCATCGGGAAAGTGGTGCCTCACCGCATGCATTACTGCGCAGCCTGTTTTGACGGCACGTATCCGGTCCCGTTCCCCGGAGAAAAGATGCTCCAACTGGGACTGTTCGACAAAGAATAGTTTTTCTCGCTACTGTTTTGAAGCAATAACGGAGGGTCCCGCAATGAGCGGGACCTTTTTTATTGCATGAGGAATGGGAGCTTTCCGTTCGGCGAGTGGAGAGGAAATAAGAATGGTGCCGAGGCGCAGAATTGAACTGCGGACACGAGGCTTTTCAGGCCTCTGCTCTACCAACTGAGCTACCTCGGCATTGTGGACCATGATTAAGCAGGTGGCTAAAATAACAGAAGGGGTGGGTGATTGTCAAGCGATATTTGTTTTGACGAACCAGCTGGAATGAAGTGGGCCGTGAGTGTTCCTGCGCATTCTTTTTCGAACAGAACTTCGCTTGGGAATGTTCGGAGCACAAGGTTTTTGCGCTGAACAGGAAAAGTCTTGACAGCTCAAAGGCTATGGTGTAATATTCAGGACTTCCGACGGGTAGTATGAAAATGCCTTGAAATATTATACAGTTACGCGCCCTTCACCCCAGCGATAAAATGTTTTTCGAGCAACTGTTTTATGAGCGAGGTCAGGGTCCGCAAAGCATATTCTAAAATGGCATGGCCCCAACCATGGAAAGTTTGAACACCCGCTATTTATGACGACGACTCAAAAAAAAATCGCCCTCGTAGTCGGAGGCAGCAGGGGTATCGGCCGCGCCATCGCGCTTCGCCTTGCCGAATCCGGTTTCGATCTCTGGCTCACCTATAAAGGGAACCATGAGGCCGCGCACAAGGTAAAAGCGGAAATTGACGCGCGGGGAAGGGCCTGCGACCTTATACCGTTTGATGTATCGAGCTACGAAGAGACAGAGGCCGCATTAGGCCAACGGCTTGAGACGGCGTCTCCCGACGTGTTCGTGTACAATTCCGGCATTTCCCGCGACAATCTCCTGATGTGGATGACGAAGGACGAGTGGCGCTCGGTCCTTTCCACGAACCTTGACGGTTTTTTCAATGTTGGCCGTGCCGTGGTCTTTGCCATGCTGAAGGCCAAGCGGGGTCGCATCGTCATCGTTTCTTCCGCGTCGGGACAGATAGGGCAGGCGGGCCAGGTGAATTATTCGGCCTCCAAAGCAGGGCTAATCGGCGCGGCCAAGGCCCTGGCGCGCGAGGTCGGCAAAAGGAACATCGCGGTGAATGTGGTCGCCCCCGGCTTTATCGCGACCGAGATGACCGAAAAAATACCCAAGGAGCTGGTATTGCCCCTGATCCCGATGAACCGTGTGGGCAGTGCCGACGATGTGGCGTCTGTCGTCAACTTCCTTTGTACGGAAGAGCATATGTACATTCACGGTCAGGTGATCGGCATTAATGGCGGGCTTGCAATGTAGCGGTTGTCCCGGACCGGTAATGGGAATACTCGTCGTTCAGGAGTTGCTGACCGATAATGAAAAAATATGACGATATTGTGGTCGGGAGCGGGATCAGTGGTTTGACCATGGTTCTCCTGCTCGCGATGAACGGCCATCGCGTTCTGCTGCTGGAAAAAGCTTCAACCATCGGAGGTTCCCTGTCGCGCTTCTCCCGGCGCGGGGTCTCCTTTGATACGGGGTTCCATTTCACCGGCGGTCTGCATGAGGGCGGCATCCTGGCGGAGCTCCTGTCGGTCCTCGGGATTCGCGAGGCCATCGAACCGAGCTTCCTGTCCGGCGCATCGGAGAACCAGTTTATCTTCGAGGCGCAGGGAAAACGGTTTGAACACCCCAGCGGCATTGAAAACATAAAAAAGCAATTCAAAGGCTATTTCCCCGCTGAAGCGGGCGCTATAGACCGGTATTTCAGCAAGGTCCTGTCTGTCTGCGACAGGACGCCTTCCCTGGATCTCCACGCCAATACCATTGCGCCGCCCAGTCTGGATGAGGATTATATCTCGCTCGATGCGGTCCTCAAGGGACTGACCTCAAATGAACTGCTGCGGGGGCTCTTGTCGGGCTACGCCATGTGCTACGGAGTCCGGCCTGACGAGATGTCCTTTGCCAATCACAGCAGGATGTGTTTGAGCTTCTATGAATCCATTGCCTGCGTCAAAGGCGGCGGCGATGCCTTTATCCGGGCCTTTGAACGAAAATTCAAGGACTATGACGTTGAGGTCCGGTGCAATGCCACGATCGCTGAACTGGCGGATATCCAGGACAGCAAGGTAGGCCGTTTCCTCCTGAGCACCGGCGAGGAGCTTGCAGCCGACAACTGCGTTTTTACGATCCATCCCAAGGAACTCGTAAAGCTCCTGCCGCGGGAACATTTCAGCAAGGCGTTCATGAACCGCGTTTCGTCTTTTGAGTCCTCGGCCGGGTTCTTTTCCGTTTTCGCGTCGCTCAAGGATGAGGTTGATCCTTATCCCGACGGTACGATCGTTTCCCTGTTCCCGGACGTCGATGTGAACAAGCTGCTGGACCCCCGGTACGAAGGGACGCCTGCTCTGGTCATCATCAAGTCGCGGGACAGGCCCGAGGGCAATGTCGCGAAGGGGATCTGTATCCTTGAACCTTCATTTCCTGAACAGGTTTCCGCATGGACCGGTTCCCGCGGAGGGAAGCGGCCGCAGGAGTATCTTGATTACAAAAAGGCGCGGACGGAATCGATCAAGGAGCATGTCTTCAGCGTTTTCCCCGCGTATCGCGAGACCCTGGATTTTCTGGATGCCGGGTCCCTGCTGACCGCCAGGGATTACCTGAACAGCCCCGACGGAAGCGCCTATGGGGTAAAGCAGAAGATGGGCCAGTTCAACGTGGTCGGCAAACTGTCGCTGCACAACCTGTATGCCGCGGGGCAGAGCGCATTATTGCCGGGAATCATCGGCGCCATGATGTCCTCACTCATTGTCGGCCGTCTGGTCGTGGGCAAGGAACAGTTCGGTAAAATGCTGGACCAGGCGTCATGTCATTAAAGCGCGTTGTCATAACCGGCGTGGGTGTGGTTTCGCCTTTCGGCAACGGTCTGCCCGCTCTCATAAAGGGCATTGAGGAAGGCCGGAGCGCGGTGCGGCGCATGGAAGGCTGGGAGGAGTACCTCGGCTTGCAAAGCCTCGTGGCGGCTCCGGTCGCGATGCGGGACGAGAAGAAGATCCCTCGTCAGAAGCGGCGGTCCATGGGGCGCATGAGCATTTTTGCGGCGCAGGCCGCTGATGAGGCGATCGCCGATGCGGGCATAACGCTGGCAGGCGAGGACCTCTGGCGAATTGGCTGCATCGTCGGTTCGACCATGGGGAGCGCCAAGAGCATCAATGATACGTTTGAGCTCATGCTGCCGGCAAAGGACCTCGGCAAGCTGAACTCGACCATGTTCTTTCAGTGCATGTCGCACACGGCTGCCGTGAACGTGGCCCAGTATCTGGGCTTGAACGGCACGGTCATGGCGCCTGCGGCGGCCTGCGCTTCGGCCCTCCATGCCATCGGCACGGGCTACGATCTGATCAGGCTCGGGCGGCAGGACGTTCTGCTCTGCGGCGGCGCCGAGGAGCTGCATCCCACGGTGACCGGGTCCTTTGACATTCTTTTCGCGACCTCGACGAAATACAACGACCGGCCGCACCTGACGCCGCGGCCCTTTGACCGGGACCGCGACGGGTTGGTCTGCGGCGAGGGGAGCGGTCTGGTGGTGCTCGAAGACTACGAACGGGCGGTCAAACGAAACGCGAAGATCTATGCCGAGCTTATCGGCTACAGCACCACGGCAAACGGCCTCCATGTGAGCCAGTCGAATAAGAGCTCCATGGTCGCGTGCATGCGGCAGGCGCTCGGCGAGGCCGGCGCGCAGCCGGCGTCCATCGATTATGTCAGCGCCCATGCCACGGCGACCATCCAGGGAGACCAGGAGGAAGCGGAGGCCATTCGTGAGGTGTTCGGGGCAGCCGTCCCGGTCAGCAGCCTGAAGGGGTATATCGGCCATACGCTCGGCGCGTCAGGCGCGATTGAACTGGCCGCCTCGCTTGCGATGATGGAGCGGAGCGTGATCTATCCGACGCTGCACCTGGAGAACATAAGCCCGGAGTGCGGGGGGATCCAGCATGTTCAGCGGCCGCTCGAAAAACAGGTGAAGACCGTGTTGAAGAACGGCTTCGCTTTCGGCGGCATCAATGCCGCGCTGGTGTATAAAAAGATATAAGCTCGAAGATGGAACTTGAATTTTGTTTTATCGGAGGCCTCATGATCGATCAGGAAATCATCAAGAAGATCAATACAGTGTTCGAGGAATCATTTGAGATCGAGAAGGAGCGCCTGGTCCCGACGGCGCATATCTTTACCGATCTGGGGCTGGACAGCCTTGACATCGTCGATCTGGTCGTCGCGCTCCAGAACACCTTCGGCGTAAAGATCAGGAACGAAGAAAAGATCAGGGACATCCGGACGCTTGAGGACATCTATAAGTTCATTTCCGCGCTCAAGAACGAAGAAGGCAAGTAGGCGGACCGCGATGCCGCAACGAGGAAAAGCGTTTTTTCTCAGCCTGTATTTTTACACCTGTTTTTTACTGCTTTCGTCGGTCGCTATCCCGGCGCTGACGCTGGTGGTGGCGCTCTCGAGGCTGTTTCTGTCGCACCGCCGGACCATGAAGCGGTTCCGCCGCTCCATCAGCGTGTACGGCAAACTCATTACCATGGTCCCTTACCCCTGGATCAAACTCCGGTATGAGGACCGTGGCAAGGACGCTTCCGACGGACCGTACATTTTTGTGTGCAACCACCGCGCGGCTTCGGACGCGTTCCTCATGTGCGTCCTGCCGCATGAGTGCGTGCAGATCGTGAATGTCTGGCCCTTCAGAATACCGGTCCTGGGGCTGTATGCCCGGTTCTCGGGATACCTGAACATCAGAAGAATGTCGCATGAACAGTTTATGGAACAAGCAACGAAACTGCTGTCCGAGGGCGTATCGATCATTTTTTTCCCCGAGGGGACGCGATCGGCGAGCAGGACCATGGGGAGTTTTCACGGAGCTGCGTTCCGGCTGGCACTTGAGTCCCGGGCGTCCGTGGTCCCGCTCTGCATCACCGGGAACGAGAATATTCCCCCGAAAGGGTCGGTGTTGTTGCAGCCGGGTACGATCACGGTGCGGCGGCTGCCCGCGATCACCTGGGATGAATACAAGGACCTGAACGCCTTCGCGTTCAAGAACAGGGTTTGGCATATTATCGATGACGAGCTGTCCGTCATGGAGAAAGCCGTATGAACATGATGGAATTTGACGGTCACCGAAAACTGGAGTTCGCGTCACCAGCCGGGATACGAGCGGTACAGGAAGGGTTGCTGAAGAAACATCTTCAGTACCTCTCCGCCCATTCGCCCTATTACCGTGCGCTCTTCAAAGCAAAAAGCATAGATCCGCCGGCGGTCACTCTTGACTCGCTCCCCGCGCTTCCGCTTACGGACAAGACCGCCCTGGGGACGCATAACGACGAGTTTCTCGCTGTTCCGCGGGCGGCCATTGTGGACATGGTCCTGTCGTCCGGCACGACCGGCAGGCCGACCGCGATGATGTACACCGAGAACGATCTCCGCAGGCTCGCCTATAACGAAGAGCTGTCCTTCGAAAGCTGCGGACTGACCCGGGACGATGTTGTCCTGCTCACCTGCACCATTGACCGCTGTTTCATCGCCGGGTTGGCGTACTTCTCCGGCATCCGGAGCCTCGGCGCGGCAGCGATCAGGAACGGACTGAGCAGTTTCGAAAGTCATCTCGATATCATTCAGCGGCTCAAGCCAACGGCGATCGTCGGCGTGCCGACCTTTTTGCTCAAGCTGGGGCAGTTCATACAATCACGCGGCCTCGACCCTCACCAGAGCGGCGTGAGTCGGCTGGTCTGCATCGGCGAACCGCTCCGGGACCGTGCGCTGCGGTTCCTGCGCGTGGGTGAAAGCCTGGAAACGGTCTGGGGCGCCAAAGTCTATTCGACCTATGCGTCCTCGGAGACCATTACCTCGTTCTGCGAATGCACTGCCCAGCAGGGCGGACACCTGCATCCGAACCTGGCGGTAGTGGAGATCGTAGATGACCAGGGAGAGGCGCTCCCGTCAGGCGAGTTGGGCGAGGTGGTGGTTACGCCCCTGGCGATCGAAGGCATGCCGCTTTTGCGGTTCAAGACCGGGGACATGAGCTTTCTGATCGATGCGCCCTGCTCCTGCGGAAGGAGATCGCCCCGGCTGGGCCCCATTATCGGGCGCAAGAACCACATGATAAAATTTCGCGGCACGACCTTGTATCCGAACTCCCTCTATGCGGTCCTCGACGCGCTGCCGGGGATCAGCGAATACTACGTGACCGCAACGAGCGATTTTGACCTTTCCGATACAGTAAAGGTCACGGTCGCCCTCAGAGACCATTCTCTCACTCCTGAAATGATCGCCGAAAAGCTGCAGGCGCATCTGCGCGTGCGGCCGGAGGTCGTTCTGGCGAGCGAGGAAGAGGTGAAAAGCCAGGTATTTGCCGGGAACTCTCGGAAATTAATTCGCTTCGTGGATAAGAGAAAAAAACTATGAAAAGCTGTCAGAGTCGCATCTATGGCGCTGAGTTTAATCAGGAAGAGATCGCCGAAGCCGTCCGCGAGGGCCGGCTCCTTTCCATGGAAATGGAATTCAACAAGAGCTGCAACTTCCGCTGCCTCTACTGCTATGCTTCGGACCACACGGTGCGGCGGGACGAGCTGAGCCGGGAAGAGTTCTTCGACCTGATCACGCAGGCCAAGGAACTGGGCGCGCGGAAGATGATCGTCCTCGGCGGGGAGCCCATGCTCTATCCGCATATCATGGAAATGATCAACTTCATCCGCGGGCTGGACATGGACGTGGAACTCTTCACCAACGGAACGGGCATCACCCGGGAGAAGGCCCAGGAACTCTATACAGCCGGTGTCCGGGTCGTGCTTAAGATGAACACCTTTGATGAAAAGGTCCAGGACACGCTTTCGGGCAGGAAAGGCGCCTACACCCAGATCCACGAGGCCTTCAAAAACCTGAAAGAGGCGGGCTATCCGTCTAAGGACCGGTTCATGGGCATCAGCACGGTCGTCTGCCAGCAGAACATCGAGGAACTCCCGAAGATGTGGGAGTGGCTGCGGGACCAGAACATCGCCCCCTATTTCGAGATGATCACGCCGCAGGGCGGCGCCAAAGAGCATAACATGCTCGATGTCGATTCCCGTCAGGTGGAGGAGCTGTTCAAGCGCATTGCCAAAATAGACCGGAACAAATACGGCCACAACTGGGACCCCAAACCGCCGCTCATCGGCGGGGAGTGCCTGCGTCACCGGTTTTCCTGCGCCGTGAATTCCGAAGGAGACGTACAACCCTGCGTCGGCGTCACGATCACGATCGGCAACGTGCGCAAGCAAAAACTCAAAGAGATACTGAAGGACAGCGAAGTGGTCCAGGACCTCAAGCGGTATACCGAGACGATCAAGGGGCCCTGCCGGGAATGCGAACGCTTGAGCGAATGTTACGGCTGCCGCGGCGCGGCGTATCAGATGACCGGCGATTATCTTGCTTCGGACCCGCTCTGCTGGAAGAACCTCGACCGGCGCGAGGATATCCTCTTTCTGCCCGTGGATGCCGCCCAGCTCGTTCCGCACAAGCCGCCCATGCTCATGATCGACCGGCTGCTCGAAATGAAGGAGCGGTCCTCCACGTCGGAGATGACGGTGCTGGAGGAGATGATCTTCGTGGGGAAGGACGGGACGCTCGATGCGGCTTCCTATCCCGAGCTCATGTCCCAGGCCATTGCGGCGCAGGAAGGGTTCCGTACGCTGGGAAGCCGCGATCCTCAGCAGGAGGGTTTCCTGCTCGGCATCAAAAACTTCGAGATCCTCGGCAGCGCCAGGATCGGCGATGTTTTGCGCATTTCCGTGCTCAAGGTCGCAAAGTACGGCGACTTCGGCATTATCCATGGAGAAGTGAAAAAGGGCGGCACCATGATCGCCCGGGGCGAGCTCAAGGTCTGGCAGAGCGACGGGAAGGCGGCAGGATGAACAGTATGCACAGAAGCCCGATGCTGCTTCTCACGCTGAGTCTGTGTTTTCTGACGCCGGCAGGAGCGGTTTTTGCGGAGGACAAAAGCGCGACAACAACGCCGCGGCAGAGTGACCTGTCCAGCCTGTTGAACAGCATCGGGAAGAAAATCTCGGATTTCACGAGCCTGAAAACGGAGTTCACGCAGGAAAAAGAAATGGCCATGTTCAAGGAGAAGCTTGTTCTGAAGGGCCGGATCTATCTTCTGAAGCCGGGCAAGATCGCCTGGCATGTGGATTCGCCGGTCCGGTATTCCGTGCTGATCACGGACAAATTGATCCGCCAGTGGGACGAAGACACAAACAAGGTCCAGGAACTGTCGCTCGCCAAGAACCCAATTTTTCAGAACGTGCTCAATCAACTGACCGTCTGGTTCTCGGGAGAGTATGGTTCGCTCCTGGCTACCAATGAGGTGCGGGTGAAACAGAATGACCCGCTGGTGCTTGAGTTCATACCGCTGGAAAAGAATATCTCCAAAAAGGTCATCAAAAGCATCACGATCACGTTCCGGGACGACCAGAAGTATCTCAAACAGATCCTGATCCGGGAAGTGAACGGTGACGTTACGACCATCAATTTTATCAATACTCTGTTAAATGTCCCCCTTGACAGCTCCAGCTTTGAGGTAAAAGGCTGATGCTCGAACGTTTTTTCTCCAGGGGCTTTGATCTTGCGCGAACCCATAAACGGCTGGTCCTGCTCTTTGTCGCGGTCGTTACTGTTGCCTCGGTTTTCGGCCTCTCGCTTATCCGGTACGAAGGCAGCGTCGATCTTATGCTCCCGCCTGACAAGGACGTCACCCGGAGCATGCAGTTCCTGCGCGACTCCAGCCTGTCCGACAAGGTCATTATCTCCCTGGCACTCACCAGGCCGGACAAGGACAAGAAAGACCTTTTTGCAGCGGTCGATCAGCTGGCATCCTCTCTTGAGCCGCCGTTGTTCGCCAAGGTTACGTCCGGAGTATCCATGGCCGATGCCATGGACGAATTTTCGGTCCTTCAGTACGGTCCTCAGATCCTGACCGCGGAAGAACTGTCCTCCCTGGACGCTCAGATAAACGGTCCGTCCGTGGAGGCAAAGCTCAAGCAGATCTATTTGCAGACCTTCAGGCCGGAAAGCGTCTTTACCGCTTCACTTTCCCGCACCGACCCCCTGGGCATCAAGACCCTGCTCTATGGAAAACTGAAGGCGCTTCCCTCTTCCATGGGATACGACGTGGTTGTCGAGGATGGACATTTTCTGAGCCGCGACGGCAGGCATGCCATGGTGATCGTGCAGACCACGGTCCCCATGATGGATGCCACGCGGAGCAAGGAACTGGTCCGGGTGCTGGAAGAAAAAATAAAACAGCTTCCGGACTACGTTTCGGCGGATGTCATCGGCGGACACCTGCACACGGTCAGCAATGAACAGGTGATCATTAGGGACATCGCTGTTGCTACCCTGGTAGCATCGCTCGGCTTTCTTCTCCTCTTCCTCTTCGTGTTTCGCGATACGCGCGCTTTTTTTGTCATTCTCTTTCCGCTGCTCGCGGTCGTATGGGCGATCGTCATCGTGGCGCTCGTTCAAGGAACGCTTTCCTACCTCGTCATCGGTTTCGGCACCTCCATTGTCGGCATATCCGATTTCGGCCTGATCGTGTACATTGCCCTGAAGCGCGGCACGGATGCGTCGCAGATGGGAAAACTCGGCAAATTAGTATTCATGGACGCGATCACGACCATCTTCAGTTTCGCTGTTCTCGTATTCTCCCAGATTCGCGGCTACCAGCAACTCGCGCTGTTCTCTATCGTGTGCCTGGTCCTGTGCCTCCTCTTTTCCCTGTTCGTCCTGCCCTTGACCCTGTCCTGGAAGCGCTTTACGCTGGTTCCTGACCCGACCATAGGCGATCGTCTGAAGAAGTTCCACTGGCCCGTAAAATCGACGCTGGGCGTCTGGGCGATCTTGACGATCGCGCTGCTGATCCTGTCCTTTTCGGTCCGCTTCGACAGCGATGTAAAAAAACTGGACGGCAGCGCGCCTGCCGTGTTCAAGGCAGAACAGAACTTTCATGAGGCCTGGGGCGGAAAGACCAACCAGGCGATCCTGGTGGTCACGGGTCGTAACCTCAACGAGGCCATGGAAACAAATGACCGCGTGTACCGCGAAGCAATGACGGTCGTTGACAAAGAAGAATTCACGAGCCTTGCGTTGTTCTGGCCCTCGGAAAAAAGCAGGAAAGAGAACCGGGACCGCTGGGACCGTTTCTGGAAACAGGGGAGAGAGCGGAAGCTCAAGGGACTGATCAGGGGAAAATCGGCGACCTATGGATTCTCGGACCGCGCTTTTGCCCCTTTTTTTGACGGGCTGTATTCCCGGGAAAGCGATTTCTCGCATCCAGGCGGACTTATCGCTCATTTGCAGGAGCGGTTTGTGGTGAATAAAGACGGCGAGTACCGTATCATGTCGTTCTTTCCGGACGAGCAGAAGAACATTGACGCTCTTCGGCCGTTGACACAGAAGTATCCCGGAACCTTTGTCGTATCTGGGAAAGCATTGTCGGCGTCCATCTCCCATTTTACGATCAGAGAGATGTATTTCCTGGCGCCGCTGGCCGTATTGTTCAATCTTGTGCTTACCTGGCTTTTCTTCAGGAACTGGAAGGAAACGCTGATCGCGCTGGTGCCGCTTCTCACCGGTGTGGTCTGGCTGCTGGGCATCATGTCGCTGTTCGGCATGCCGCTGAACGTCGTCAATATCATCGCCGGCGTGATCGCCAGCGGGGTCATCGTGGACTACGGGCTGGGGATCACCTACGAATATCGCCACAATCTGCATTTCGGTACCGTCATGGCAATGACCTTGTCTGCCGGATCGAACGTGATCGGGGCAGGAGCGCTGTTGTTTGCAAAACATCCGGCACTTTATTCCACCGGTGTCGCCATGGTGATCTCGATGGTCGCGGGATATCTGGCATCCGTGCTGGTCGTACCCTCGTTCTGCAGCCTCATGGCTCCGGCAGCGGACGAGAAGACGTCATGAGACGGCTGCTGGCGGGAGTCCTGGCTGCTTTTCTGGCGGGGTGCGCGTCCACCGCGCCGTTCAAGGAAACAGCGTTCGTTCCTCTGGATCTCGTTGATCCGCAGGCGGTCGTTGAACGCTTCAGGAGCGGGAATGCGGACAGTTTTCAATTGCTCAACTCGATTGTTTTTGAGTATACTTGGTTCTCCTTCGCCGGGATAGGCTACCTCGAGATCAATACCGCTGACCGGTCCTATAAAGTAGCCTGTATGAACCACATGGGCGTGAAGCTGTTCGAGGTCACGGGCAACAAGGACGGAGTCCTCTCGCAGTCCGCCATCGGGCCGCTGGCGGACAAAGGTGATATTGGACGCGCCGTGGGAGATGATATCATGCGCGTGTATTTCGATCTGGTCCCCTCGGCCCGGGCGCGGCTCGCGCGCAAGAAGGACCGGCTTGTTTTCCGGCAGCCATCGGGTGAGGGCGCGCTGGAATATGTGTTCGCAGGAGAACCAACGGACCTGCGCACGAAAACCTATTATGAGGACAATCGGGCGGTCTGGCGGGTCTCGTACTACGATTATCAGCCGCAGGATGGAAAAAAATTTCCTCTGGGCATTGTGCTGCGGAACTACCAGCACGGTTACCGTCTGGTCGTCAGGCAGAAGGAGCTCCGCCGTTGAAAAAAGTCAAAGAAGAAATTGAACAATACCTGACCGCTCTGGAAATTGAGGGGGTGAGGCTGACGGCCCGGTTCACCTTCCCTCCGGAATTTATCGGCTTTCAGGGCCACTTCCCCGCGAAGAAGATCCTTCCGGGCGTGTGCCAGATCCAGTGCGCGCTCTCGACGCTCGAAAAAGGCCGGCAGAAGATCGTGGCGCTGAAAGAGGTGGTGCTTGCAAAGTATTTTTCGCCGCTGTTTCCCGGCGACGAGCTGACCTGCGTGGTCAACGACGGCGGCGAGGTGGCAGGCGAACATACGGTAAAAGCGCTCATCACGAAGGATACGGTAAAGATCGCGGAGCTGAAGCTGCGGGTCGTATTGTCGGCCTGACTGCGAACCATGAGAACGAGAAAACAAAAACATTATTTTGAGCGTATCCCGGGCGCGCCCGACCCGCTGGTGGTCGAGGTCAAACGACGGGTCCATTTCAACGAGGCCGATCCCATGGCGATCGCGTGGCATGGCAGATATCCGCTGTACTTCGAGGAGGCTTCCGAGGAGCTTGGCAGAAAGATTGGACTGTCCTACCCCGAGTATTTCGAAGCGGGCTTGCGGGCGCCGCTCGTTGAGTTTCACATCGACTATTTTAAACCGCTTTTTCTTGACGAGGAATTCATCGTCAGGGCCTCGCTGATATGGAACGAAGGGGCGCGGCTGAACACGGAATATCACCTGATCAAACAGGACAACAGCCTTGCCTCCAGCGGCTATATGGTGCAGTTGTTCACCGATGAGAAAACGGGCGCTCCCTTTATGGTTTCTCCCGAGTTGCTCGACCGGTGCCGCGGAAGATGGAAGGCCGGGGAGTTTCAGCAAAAACCATGAAGCCGGTCATCGTCATGGCGGATATGGTGACGCCCTACGGCAGGGGAACAGAAGCCTGCTGGCAGGGTTTGCTGGGCGGCATAAGCGCGCTATCGCGGGTCACCCGTTTCAAGACCGCGGCGTTCCATTCTGATTATGCGGGCATCATAAGCGGCCTGCGGTATCACGATGGCGCTTCGTTGGTCATGCAGATGATGGAACTGCTGTTCGAAGGGGCCGCTTTCCCGGGCGATGCGAAGCTGCTGCTCGCCACGACCAAAGGCGAGATCGACCTGCTCGAACAGAGCATGCTTCTGCAGCAAGGCGATGCCTCCGATGCGATCGCGACCCGTCTCCTCGGCAAGATTGCCGGCCTGACCGGGGCCAGGGGCGCAGGGCTCCTGGTATCGGCAGCCTGTACGTCTTCGGCGGCGGCCGTGGCGCAGGCCGCGGCGATGATCCGAAACAACCATGCCGATTGTGTGCTGGCGGTCGCCTGCGACAGCATCACGGAATTTATTTTTTCCGGCTTTTCCTCGCTCATGGCGCTGGACAGCGCTCCGGCAAGGCCTTTTGACAAACACCGGGCGGGTCTGAACGTGGGCGAAGCCGCGGCCTGCGCTCTTTTGATGAGCGAAGAACGGGCGGCGCGTGAGGACCTTCCTGTTCTCGGGACCGTCGCGGGCTGGGGGCTGAGCGACGACGCCAATCACATGACCGGTCCGTCGCGCGAAAGCGAGGGGCTGATCCTGGCCATCTCGAAAGCACTGACCTCCGCGGGCATCGGCGCCGGTGACGTTGGCTTTATTTCCGCCCATGGCACGGGCACCCGGTACAACGATCAGATGGAGATGCGGGCTTTTCGATCGATTTTTAAGGATGCGGCGCGGCCGGTCTACTCGATCAAGGGCGGCATCGGCCATACCATGGGCGCCGCGGGGCTGGTCGAGATGATCATTGCACTTCGTGCGCTGCGGGAGCGGGTCGTTCCTCCGACCGTGAATTTGAAAGAGCCTGACGACGATGCCAGGGGCTGGGTCTCCGATCGTAAGCAGATGGTTCAGGCTGAGACGCTTGCCCTGGTGACGAATGCCGGGTTCAGCGGGGTGAATACGGCGCTGGTTGTAGGTCTGAAGTAAGAAGAAAGAAGTAAGATAAACTAAACCTTGTATGAAAATAATGGTCCGCGGCATAGGATGGCTCACCAGGGAAGGGTATGGCTGCATCAGGAGCGAGCTGTGGCACACCTATGAGCAGGGTGAGGGCGCACACACGCTGCCGAAAAAAGATATTTTTTCGCACCCGTATAAGAATTTCGGGCGGCTCGACTCGATCTCCAGGATGACTGCATACGCGGTCAGCCTTGCGCTGCAGGACGCGGGCATCGAGTATTCGCCCGTGCGGAAACAGGATGTCGGTATTGTGGGGACGAATGCGGAAGGCTCGCTCCAATCCGACAGGGAGTATTTTCAGGACTATCTCAAGGGCGGGCGCACCCTGTCACGGGGCAACCTCTTTATTTACACGCTGCCGTCCAGTCCCCTCGGAGAAGCGGCGATCCATTTCGGTCTGCTCGGTCCTTTGGTGTATGCAGCGAGCGAAAGCATTGCTCTGACGGCTGTGCTCGATACTGCGGGGGAGATGCTTCTGGCCGGCGAGGCGCCGGTCATGCTCGCGGGCAGGGCGGAAGCGGAGGAAGCGCTGTTCTTCGTTATGGCGAGCCATACCGGGCCTGACCCGTCGGCCCTCTGCGATCTCGAAGAAGCGCGAACGCTGGTGGAAACATGCCCCGACCTGACGGGGCTGGTCAAGAATTTTATTGGATTGGCAGCAAGAAAGGGAGTATGAAGATCAGACTCATTTATCCAAAATGGCCCAAACTTGAACGACAGACGGAATTCCATCTTCCTCCGCACGGTCCGATCTGCTTCGCGGCAACGGTGCCGGGCGACGATGAACTTCTTTTTACGGACGAACATGTGGACAGCATCAACTTCGACGAGCAGGTGGACCTGATCGCCATCTCGTGCATGCTGACCTGCCAGATCAAGCGTGGTTGGGAGATCGCGGACCGGTTCAGGGCCCGCGGGATCCCGGTCATTTTCGGCGGCATCGGGACCATGATCCATGCGGAAGAAACCAAACAGCATGCCGACTCCTTATTTCTCGGCGAGGCCGAAGGCCGTTTCGGCCAGGTGCTGCAGGACCTGAAAAATAAGAGTCTCAAACCGGTGTATGATTTCCAGTGGAATTTTCCGAACATGAACGTCGTGGGGCCTGCCCGGCGGAATATTCTGAACCGGGAGAGCTACAACTATCGCGGCGTTCAGATGGTCGATCTCATTCACGCCTCGCGGGGCTGCCGGTACAACTGCTTCTGCTGCTGCACGCCGTTCCTCGGCGGCCGGGAGTTCCGGCCACGCCCCATTGATGACGTCGTCCGGGAAGTCGCGGCCATTGACAACAACCGCCTGTTCTTCGTGGACAACTCCCTGGCCCAGAACGACCAGTGGGAAAAAGACCTCTTCCGCGCGCTCATCCCGCTCAAGAAAAAATGGGTCTCTCATCCCATCAAGGACGACGACGAGATCCTGGACCTGGCGGCCGAAGCGGGCTGCTGGTATGTGTACCAGGCCATTTTCGACACCTCCGATTATATCCGGAACCGCGTGAAACGCCTGCAAGACCGCGGCATCGGCGTCGAGGGGACCATTATTCTCGGAATGGACGAGCAGGATGAGGATTACGTCAAGCGGCTTGTTGACTTCCTTCTTGAGATCAAGCTGGACCTGGCGGAGTTTACGATCCTGACGCCGTTCCCGCATACACCGGTGCGCGAGTCTCTCCAGAAAGAGGGCAGGATCCTCTCGAACGACTGGAACCAGTATACAGGCGGAAAAGTCGTGTATCAGCCAGCAAAGATGACCCCGGCAAAGCTGCAGGACCTTTATTACTATGCCTGGGACACGTTCTACCAGGAAACCAGCCAGAACCTCAGGATGGCCAAGCTCTTCATGAAGGTCATTGAAAAGGAAAAGGCCGACGGTACCTATCGGGGAGCGGCGCTCAGACAGCGCAAATGGCAAAAGAATACGACACCGGAGACAAACCGATGAAAGTGCTGCTGATCTCAGCCAACGTTACCCTGTCGCCTTACCCGCTCTATCCCCTGGGGGTGAGCATCATTGCCGCGGTGCTGACGAAGGCAGGCCACGAAGTGCGGCAGGCCGACTTCCTTCAGCAGAACACCTCGCTTGAAGCGATCGGCCGGGAAGTGAGTGAGTTCAAACCGGATCTTGTGGGGATCTCCGTTCGGAACATCGACAACGTCAACCTCCTGCACGAGCAGTACTACATTCAGAACGTGAAGGACCTCGTGACCACGGTCCGGGAGCACTCGAAGGCCAAGGTGCTCCTGGGCGGCGCGGGCTTCTCGCTTATCCCGGACCTGATCCTGGAAGAGACCGGGGCCGACTACGGCATCGTCGGCGAAGGTGAGGTCCTGGCTGTCGAGTTCGCGAACAATGCCGCGCAAGGAATCTACCCGAAGGAGCCGCTTATCAGGTCCACGGCCAAACTTGCCGGCGATCAGATCAATGCAGCCCTGTATGATGAGCGGCTGCTGGAATTCTATTTGCACAGCGGCAATATCGCCTCGATCCAGACGAAGCGGGGCTGCACGTATAAATGTGTGTACTGCACCTATCCCGTGCTTGAAGGGGCGGTCCTCAGAAAACGCGACCCAAAAGCGGTTGTGGACGATATGATGCTTCTGCGCGACAAATTTAAGACAAAGTATGTGTTCTTTGTCGACTCCGTGCTCAACGATGACGATGGGGCCTACCTTGACGTGATCAGCGAAATGGAGCGACGGGACTTTTCCATGCCCTGGACCGCGTTCATCAAGCCGGGAGGCCTGACTGACGAGATCGTCCTGCGCATGAAGAAGACCGGGTTCGCGGCAGCCGAGGTCGGCACGGACGCCGCCTGCGACACGACGCTTAAGAAACTGGGCAAGAGCTTTACGTTCAGCGAGGTCATCGCAACCAACGACCTCCTGGTGCGCCACGGCATCGCGACGTCGCATTTTTTCATGTTCGGCGGTCCCGGTGAGACAGCGGAGACCGTGGAGGAAGGGATCAAAAACATTCTGAGCCTTCAAAAATGTGTGGCCTTTATCTTTATGGGCATACGGATCCTGCCGAATACGCCCCTGCAGCGTCTGGCGATCATGGAAAAACTGATCTCGCCTGAAGACGGCCTGCTGAAGCCGGTCTATTATATTTCACCGACCGTTGACAGGAAATGGCTCGAGGAAACGCTCACGAACGCGTTCAAAGACGTGCGTCACTGCGTGTTCCCGCCCGATGCCATGGACAACAGTCTTCAGGTGCTGCATAAGCGCGGCTACACCGGCCCCATGTGGGACCTGCTGCTGCCGAATAGAAAACTCCGGGAGAGGGCGAGGAATGCCGCAAAGTAACCACGTCCTTCAGGACCGGCTCTGGGTCGTCGTGCCCGTGTTTAACAATAAGGACACGGTAAAGAGCGTCGTTGCCGGATGTTGTTCGATCGCGAAGCACGTTCTTGTTGTCGATGACGGCAGCACGGACGTTGACCTGACCTCGCTGCTTGCGGGGCTGGATGCCGTGCTTTTACAACACGGGAAGAATCTCGGCAAGGGAGAGGCGATCCTGACCGCTTCGCGCTTTATCGAAGAACGCGGCGGCACGTATATGATCACCATTGATGCGGACGGCCAGCATGATACCCGGGACCTGGCGCGTTTCTTTCCGCTGCTGAAGGAAAACGATAATCGTCTCGTCGTCGGGTGCAGGGATTTTAATACGGACAACGTGCCGGCCTCGAGCCGCTTCGGCAGAAAGTTCGCCAACTTCTGGTTCAAGGCAGAGACGGGGCTCACGATCGATGACTGTCAGAGCGGTTTCCGGGCCTATCCCGTGCGCTATCTCAATCAGCTGCGTTTCAAGGGCAGCCGGTATGATTTTGAGGCGGAGGTGCTGGCCAAAGCGGCCTGGGCTGGGCTTGAGCTTCTGATGACGCCGATCTCGGTCCACTATCCGAAGCCCGGGGAGCGGGTCTCGCACTTTAAGCCTTTTCTTGACAATCTGCGGCTCACCCGCATCCATTCCATGCTGGTGGGCAGGCGGCTGCTGCCGCTGCCTCATAAAAAATTAGTGAAGACGGGGCCCCGGTTCGATTTGTCGCTGCTGCGCCATCCGGGCAAGGTGCTGAGGATGCTGCTGCGGGAGAACGCAACTCCCGAAGGGCTGGCGTGGTCGGCGGCCGTGGGCTTGTTCCTGGCGGTGCTGCCGATCCTGTTCGCCCATTCGCTCGTGATCCTGTATGTCGCGCTCAGGCTGAACCTGAACAAGGTCGTGGCGCTGAACGTTCAACATCTGGCCATGCCGCCTTTTGTGCCGGCGCTTTGCATCGAAGTGGGGTACTATATGCGCCACGGTACGTGGCTTACGGACCTTTCTTTTGCCACGGTATTTGCGCAATTCTCATCGCGCTTGTATGAATGGTTCCTGGGTTCGCTTGTGGTGGCGCCGCTGCTTGCCGTATTGATCGGCGCAGCAACGTTCATTACCGCAGCCATGATCAAAAAGTTCAGGTACGCCGATGTCACCAAAGAAGGGTGTTGAACGGAGCCGGGGCAACCGGCTGGGCTTCTGGTTCTTCCGCATGGCGGCGAAGTTGTTCGGACTGCGGGGCGCCTATGGGCTCCTGTATATCGTCTGCCTGTATTATGTGATCGTTGATCGTGCAGCGGTTGCCGCGAGCCTGGCCTATGTGCGGAGACGATTTCCGGAACACGGACCGCTCCGGCGACAGCTTGACGTGTACCTGCTGTTCGTAAACCAGGGGGAAAGTCTCATTGACCGGTACTACGTTGCCGCCGGTGGCCGGGATATCAACCTGGAACTCAGGGGGTTTGAAAAGATACAGGACCACCTGGCGGAAGGGCAGCGGGGGATGATCTTTCTGACGGCCCATGTTGGCAACTGGCAAGTGGCGACGACAGCGCTCAGGAAACTCAACCGTACCGTGTATCTCATGATGCGCCCGGAAGACAATGCTGCGGTCAAAGAAGCGCTGAATATCGATAAAGAACAGGACGCGATCAAGGTGTTGTATACTGATGGTTCCCTGGGCGGTGTCGTGGAAGCCCTGAAGGCGATCGGTCAGGGAGGCATCGTCTCGATCATGGGTGACCGGACCTATGGGTATGGCTCCCGGGAGGCCTCGCTGCTTGGCGGCAGCGTCCGGTTCCCTTACGGCGCATTCAGTCTCGCGGCCGCGGCGCGCTGCCCGGTTGCGGTCCTGCTGTCCGCCAAGGTGGGTGCAAAAAAATACGTGACCGACATTTCTCACGTCATCAGCCCGCCGACCAGCATACGCGGGAACAAGGAAACGGAGATCGGGGCCTGTGTGCAGGAGTTCGCGGGCATCCTGGAAGAGTACGCAATTCAGCATCCCTATCAGTGGTTCGTGTTTCGCGACATGTGGCAGGGGAATGATTGATCCGATAAACACCCTATTGGCAAGGAGAGAAAGATGGAGATGAACAAGGAACAGGAATTGGCAAAAATACGCAAGGACCTCAAGGAGATGATCGTGCGAGATCTGTCGCTGGAGGAGGTCAATCCGGCGGACATCAAGGACGATGAGGTCCTGTTCGGCGAGGGGCTTGGGCTCGATTCGCTTGACGCCGTCGAGATCGTCGTTCTGCTGCAGCGCAATTTCGGCATGGAAGTGAAGAATATGGATGAAGGAAAAGAGATCTTCCATTCGATCAATACCATCGCCAACTTTGTTTATGAAAACAGGAAAAAGACTTCCTGACGCCGGGTCTGCGCGCGGGGTGTTGCGGCTGACGGCTTCGCTGCTGCTGTCGTGTCTTGCGGCCTGCGGCGGCATCAGCCCCCGGGGAGAGGTCCTTCCGGGCCCGGCCATTCCCTTGCTGACCTTCGTGTTCGATGACGGATTCGATACGGATTATCTGGTGGCGCGGGAGGTTTTTGCCGAACACGGCGCGGTTGCCTGCTCGGCAATCGCCACGGACCTGATTGACCGCCCGGGTTTTCTGGAGCCCGGACAGATCCTCGGGCTCAGGGACGCGGGCTGGGAGCTCATGGGGCATACGGCGTCCCACCGGAACCTGCGGTCCCTCTCGTCCGCCCAGGTGGAGGATGAGTTGTATCGCTCCAAGAAGGTCCTGGAAGGTATGGGCGTGACGGTCAAAAATCTCGCCTATCCCTATAATAAAAGCAGCGAGACGATCCGGGCCATCGCGCGCAAATACTATCGCTCGGCGCGGGGAGGCGTGGACGCCTTTAACCGGGATGTTTTCGAACAATACGATCTGCGCTCCGTGTCGAACAAAAAATTCGGGCTGTCGCGGATGCGGGCCAGGGTGGACCAGACCTATGTGAAACGCGACTGGCTGATCATCCATGGCCACCAGATCGATGTCAAGATCACGTTGACCAGCGAGACGGGCGCCTTCGCAAGAGGCGAACAGCTGCTCTTCAGCCCTTCGGGGGCCACGGGCAGACATCTGCGGGACCGATGGTTCCTTTCCGCGGGGTATCTTCATTACGTACCATTGGCGGGGACGCCGCGGCCGGGGGACCGGGTCACGGGCGCATCGAGCGGCGCCGTTGCCCGCCTCGGCAAGATCGTTTACAATCAGCGCGCGGAGCTTTCCGAATTGCTGACGTATGTGCGCACGAAGTATCCGGACATGAAAATTGTCACCGTTGATACGGCCCTGGACTTGATGGGCATTCCGGAAATGGCAGGAGAATTTACCACGAAGAACACGAAGCGCACGAACTGAAAAGCAATATTTTGATTTTGTTTTCTTCAACTTCTTCGTGCCCTTCGTGGTGAAAGGCCTTGGTTCTGTTTGTTCGGGTTGGGTATATTAAAGTATGAATTCATTCTCTGTATTAATAACAGGCCTCGGCGTGATCTCGGCTGCCGGAAACAATGCCGCTGAGACGCTTCAGTGCTTTAAAGCGGGAACGCGGAACGCGGGACCGGTGACCCTCTTCCCCACGGTCCTGAAGTCTCCCGTGTTCGAAGTGAAGCGGCTGCCTGATGGATATTTTATGGAGGGTCTGCGTACGCTGAGCCTTGCCATGGTTGCGGTGGACCAGGCCCTGCGGGAAGCCCGTCTTTCCGACCTGTCAAAGTTCCGGGTCGGCATCTGCATGGGCACGACCGTGGCAAGCCAGCTGAACGATCTGACGTTCTATCAGTCCTACCGCGAGAAGGGCGCAGCGCCCATGACCGCCATAGACCGGTTCCTGACCGGCAATCTTGCTGAATATATTGCCAGGAAGACCGGCGCGCGCGGGCCGCAAGCCTCCGTGGTGAATGCCTGTTCCTCCGGGACCGACGCCATCGGCATTGCCCTGTCCTGGCTCAAGAGCGGCCTCTGCGACATCGCCCTTGCCGGCGGGTCGGATGAACTGAATCATGTTCCTTACTGCGGCTTCAATTCCCTCGGCATCGCCAACCAGGGGCTCTGCGCGCCCTTTGACCGCGATCGCAAGGGGCTGAATCTCGGCGAAGGCGCGGGTGTGCTGGTCCTGGAAACGCGGGAAACAGCGCGCAAACGGGGGGCCTCGGCGGACCTGCAGCTTTGCGGATACGGTTCTTTCAGCGACGCCTATCACCTGACCGCACCGAGCCCCGAAGGGGTGGGATTAAAAGCGGCCCTCGCCGCCGCTCTGGCTGAAGCCGTCCTCGAGCCGTCCTCGATCGCTTTTGTCAACGCCCATGGCACGGGCACACACGACAACGATCTGGTGGAGGGAACGGCGCTGGCCGAACTCTTCGGGTCCGGCCTCAAGATGGTCTCGACCAAGGGGCTGACCGGACATACGCTCGGCGCCGCCGGAGGGATCGAGGCCGTCTTTACCGCGCTCGGGCTGCGCGAAGGCTGGATCCCCGCCAGCGCGGGTTTTGCGACCCGGGATGAAGCGATCCCGCTTGCGCCGGTGCGGGAAGTTACCGCTGTCAGCGGGCGCTACGCGATTTCCACTTCGCTGGCCTTCGGCGGGACCAATGCCGCCATCGTGCTCGGACGGGAGGACCGCTCATGAAGATCCTCGGCATCGGCATGGTCTGCTCCGAGGGGCAGGGACCGGCTTATTTTGAAAAAGCCCTGGAACGCGGATGGAAAGAGCCGGGGAGGGTTGCCACACCGCATATTCCCGGCGGCAGCTATCCCGCCTACCTTGTTGATTTCGCGAACCTGCCCGATAAGACGCTGCTCAAAAAGATCCGTCGTTCCGATGCGGTGAGCAAGATGTCCGTGCTTGCCGCCGCCGGAGCGCTGGCCGACAGCGGGCTCGAAGACCTGCCGCACAAAAAACTTGGCATCATTCTGACCACGGCTTTCGGGCCGCACGTTACCACGTTTAATTTTCTCGACGATATCCTGGACCACGGGGACGCCGCGGTCTCGCCGACCACGTTTTCCAACTCGGTCCATAATGCCGCAGCCTCCTATATCGCCATGTCGCTCGACATCAAGGGGCCCACCATCACCATCACACAGTTCCAATTCTCGTTCCAGTCCGGCTTGCAGCTGGCGCAGGCCTGGCTTGACCAGGGGCGCTGCGACTATGTGCTGGCCGGGGCCGTGGACCAGTACGGCGATGTGCTGGGTTATGTCGCCGATCATAAGCTGACCACGGCACAGGACGGGAAGATAAAACCCTTTACCTTTAAACCCACCTGTCAGGTCCCGGGTGAAGGCGCTGCGTTTTTTCTGCTGAGCAACAAAAAAGAAGGGAACGCGTACTGCGATGTCAATGTGATCCATACAAATGCCGATCCTGAGCAGGACCGGTCGGTTGATATCAATATTATTGATGCGGACGGCATGATGCCTGATGAATCGGCCTACCTCCCATCCCTGTCGAAGGATATTCCCACGGCGGCCTATTCGCCGCTCTTCGGCAGCATGATGATCGGCAGCGCTTTCAACATTGCCGCGGGCGCTCTGATGCTGAAGCGGCAGGTGCGCTATGCCACGCCGGTGACGGACAATCCGCATGGCATCCGTCTTCTAACGGAATCCGGGAGCGTTCCCGTGGCATCGATCTGCTGCATCGGGATCAACTGTTACGCGGAGCGATCGGTCCTGTATTTGCGCAGATGATCGTCGGAACTGCGCCTGGAACTCTTCGCAACCGCGTTCGCTCGATCCTCGTTCGAACCTGTCTGATGTGGACCAGAAAGGAAACAGGATGTCCGGAACTAAAAAATATCTGCTGATGCCCGGCAACAACTCGCTGTCGCACGTGGTCAAATGCCTGGCAGTGGGAGAGGTGCTGACTGCGCGGGGCCATGAGGTGCGCGTGGCAGTGAGCAAAAAGCACTCCCGGTTCCTCCAGAAACTTTCGATCGAACACTTTGTCCTGCCTGATATCCAGGAGGTTGACGAGTCCGGATTTCCCTCGGTGGAATGGTTCCGGCAGCCGCGGCTTATCACGGACTGCATCAACGAAGAAGTGCGCCTGCTCAGGAGCTACCAGCCCGACCGCGTTGTCGGCGTGTTCAGGTTCACGCTCAAATCCTCGGCCCGGATAGCCGGTGTGCCCTATGATTCCCTTATCTGCGGGTGCATGCTGCCCGATTCCCCGGAGGTTATGGGTTTTGCCGAGGGCGAACAGGGCAGAGAGGTGCAGCGGATCATTCTCGACGGTTTTTTTAAGTATGCCGGGGCCCGGCTCGGGGACGCGCTTCGCACCCTGGGTCTGCCCGAGAAGGTCGGCGATATCCGCCACATGCTGAAGGGCGAGCGCACCTTTCTTTGGGACTTTCCCGAATTCGCGCCGCTGCCGCAACGGCCGGACCTCATCCATGTGGGGCCGCTTGTCTGGAACCACTGGCCCTACGACATCCTGGACAGCGGCGTTCTTACCGGGGGAGACCGGCCGCTTGCGGTCGTCGCGTTCGGCACCTGCACACTCTGTCTTTCCACGGTCAAACGCATCATCACGGTCCTGCTGGGCCGGGGATACCGGGTGCTGCTCGCGGCAGGCGGACAGCCGGAGCTGTGCACGATCATGCCCGGCGATCCGCGGGTCATTACCTGCGTCTACGCGCCGCTCCACGAGATACTTCCGCACGCGGCGCTTTTGGTCACGCACGGCGGCCAGATGACGGTCTTTGAAGCATTGCGGGAAGGGGTCCCCGTGCTGGTCATGCCGTTCCAGCCCGAGCAGGCGCACAACGGCCTTTGCCTGGAGCGCCTGGGCTGCGGCAGACGGCTCGTAACGGCAGAACCGTTTCAGGGGAACTCCACGGTATACCTGAACGCGCTGGACCGCATGACCGATGACGAAATCGCTTCCAGAATAAAGAGCCTGGTGCTGCATCCGGAGCTCAGGCAACGACTTTCGGACATGCAGGCGATCATCAGCCGCTACGGCGGCGCAAAGGCGCTTGCCGATTCGCTCGAGGTATTTTAACATGTCTGTGTGCATTGTCCTGGTGCACGGCTACTCAGGATCACCGGAGACGCTTTCCCTGCCGGCCACGCAGCTGGCTTCCCGGTATGGCGCCGACGCGGTGAAGAACATCTGTCTTCCCGGCCACGATCAATCCGTTTTTAAAACCCCCGCATTCGACCGGTCCGCTTTCATCAAGACCGTTGCAGCGTCCATTGAAGCAGGCATGGATGAGGGGCGGGAGGTTATCGTGCTCGGCCATTCTACGGGCGGTACCATTGCCCTGGCTGCCCTGGACAAGCTGCGCTGCAGCCCGGCTCTCCTTATCCTGGCGTCAACGCCGAAGCGGATCGATTCCGCCTCGCTTGAACGGTGGGGAAGCCACCGTGCCGGGGAGAAGGAGATCCCGTTCACCTCGGTGGCGAACATGGTCTCCCTGATCAATGAAACTGGGGCGAAACCCCGTCGCGCCTCTTTCCCGGTCCTTCTGCTCCATGGCGCGGAGGACAGGCTCGTACCGTTTCAGGAGGTCTCGCTCTGGGAGCAGGACGCTTTCAACGGGCCGCTCCGCTCGCTCGTGATCCCCGGCGCGGGCCACGATATTTTTCAAGGCGCTCAAAGCCTACTGGCCATCGATGTTGTTCTTCGCGCCGTCAAAGACAGCACGGACCCGCTGCTGCCGGAGGAATTCGCAGCGCTCGACGCCATAACCTCGGCCGAGCCCGAGATTGGGAGGTTCCTCGCCCGCTCACCTTCAAGCCGCCGCCATATCGTACGCTGCCCAAGCGGCTGTTCCGTTGCCGCCAACGCTCCATCGCTCGGACCTTTATCCGACATTGAACCGGTATTTGCAAATATCGAGATCACCACGCGCTGCAACCTTCGCTGTGCCTTTTGTGCGCGCACTGCCTTGGGCACAAAAGGCGCCGACATGTCCCGGGAGACCTTTATCCGTGTGCTCGGCCTCCTGCCCCATGCCTGCAGAATCACCCTGGTCGGACTGGGCGAGACGCTGCTCCATCCCCAGGTCGCGGAGTTTGTGGCGCTTGCCTCGGCCGAAGGGCGCAGGACCTCGCTCGTTACGAACGGCATGCTGTTGGACCAGGCAATGTCCGGGGACCTCCTGGACGCAGGGCTCGACTCCATTACCTTCAGCATCGACGGCGCGGACCAGACCGTTGCCTCCGAGGTGCGGCCGGGAACGGACCTTGCGCGGGTGATGGATAATATACAAGGCTTCCTGGAACTATCCGGGGCATCGCGCCGGATCGCGACGTCGGTCTTCTCCGCAGTCTCCACAAGGACCATCGGGCACCTTGAAGCGCTGATGGACCTGGTCGCCGGACTCGGCGTTCATGTGGTGATGGTAACGGACCTTAATTTTAAGGAGAACGTAAAGGATTCCCTCTGTCACCATGCCGACGATCGGATTAGGCGTCTCGTCAGAAAAGGGGTTGCACAGGCCTTCAGAAAACAGTTGCCGGTCCTGTCGGTGCGCGGACTGGAAGAGTTCGGGCTCGCCAAACGGTATGAAAAATATCTGCTCCTGCCGCCCGACTCGCTCTATACCCGTTCCCCGCAGCGAGCCTGGTGCTGTTCTCCGTGGCAGACCGTGCCGGTGAGCGTGACCGGAGACGTGACGCTCTGCGACTGCCAGCCCGGTGTCCGGTTGGGGAACCTGCTGGACCAGCCGCTTGAAGGGATCTGGAACGGAACGATCATGCAGGAGCATCGGCAGCGAATGTCTGGTCCTGAGCCGCCTGAGGCCTGCAGGATCTGTCCGCGGTTCTGAACAGGGCGTCCCTGGCCCGTTTTCTATTGAATTAATGCAGACCATCAGATATAATTCAGTGCTTTCGCAAAGTGATCACAGCCCTTTGCGGCGGGCTTCGGAGTGCCTTGCTGCGGCATTCAAAACAAAATCATGCTGTTCATAGAGGTTGATATGGCGACGACGGTACAGGAAATCGAACAAAAATTGACCGAGCTGGTGGCCTCTATTACGAACCGGGACGCGGCGGCCATCGGGCCAGACACACCGTTCCAGGACCTGGGCATCGATTCGCTCGGTTTTGTCGAGATCCTGGTGTTCATTGAAAAGACCTATCAGCTGCAGCTGATAGCGTCGGACCTGACCAAAACGGACTTCGAGACCATCCACACGCTGGCATCGTTCATCAGCAGATCGCGATAAGGCTCATTTACTATGTTACTATCGAAACGCAAGCGATACCTCTCTGGCTCCGACTGGGTGATCAATACGCTGGACCACATGATGAAGGACCGGACCTGCGCCGGCAACATGTCGCAGATCGTCCTGCTCTTCGACGCGCCGATCGGGGAGCGCGAGGTCCGGGCTGCCTTGAACCGGTTCCTCCGGCAGTTCCCGGTGCTGGAAGGGAACGTGGCCCGGGATTTCAAACTGACGCCTTACTGGGCCATTCCCGAGAAATGCGAGCGCGACGTATTCATGACGGTGCATCAGGTCGACGACGCATCTTCCTGGCCGCTGCTCCAGCCCTATCTGGAAGCAAGCGTCAACAGGCCCTTTGACGATGACCAGGACCATCTCGCGTTCCAGCTTTTTACGAGCAGGGAAAGAAGCGCTCTTTCCATGACCTTTGACCACCGCATCTTCGACGCGCGCGGCGCGGAGCTGCTGTTGGACCTTTTCCAGCAGAGCTTCAGCAAGGGTGGCGGCCCGGTCGCCGGGGACCTTGCGTTCACTTCTTCCATGGAACTGACGCAGTGGAAGAAGAAGTTTCTGGCGGGAAGAAGTGTGAACCGCCGGATCATCGCGCTTTCGCGATCAACGCCCACCGCGCTGCCGTTCCCCGAAGGTGACGGCCGCTGCCATAGGTATCATCGCCTGTTGTTCAGCGAACAGGAGACCGCCGCGATCTATGAGCGCGCCTATCAGGAAGCGGGCTATCTCATGGAGTCGCCGTACCTTCTCGCCGTCATCATTCAGAGCATGCACCAGCTGTTCCTGAAACGGAAGATGGCGGGCAGCAGCTACCTCATCCCGGTGACGCTCGATCTGCGGCCCAACAAGGACCCGCTGCAGGAGGCGTTCTTTAATTACGTTTCCTACCTTTTTTATCAGGTTCCCGCGAAAGATACCGCTGACCGCAAGGGGCTTATCGCCCTGCTGAAGCAGCAGATGTACGATCAGGTGAAATCGGGTTTTCCCAAAGACCTTGCTGAGGCGAGTCTCTTGACGCGCATCGCGCCCTTGCCCCTGCTGGGTAAACTGCTGCATCTGCCGATGAAAGGGAAGATGGCCACCTTCGCCTTCTCCCATCTGGGAAAGAGCTCGTATCAGCAGCCGATGTTCATGAACAGGAAGGTCCTGGAGCTGTTCCATATGCCCCGCGTTCCCGTGCCGCCGGGGCTCGGTTTTTTCAGCAATTATTACAACAACCGGCTCAACCTGGTCATCTCCTATCTGGACGGGCTGCTCACTGATGATGAAGTGCAGCTACTTGATCGTGAGATTCGCGATGGGTTCGGGTTACAAGCAAAGATTAATTGAAACCAGAAGCAGTTTTTACCGCAGAGGACGCAGAGGGATTCAAGTTCTTAAAGAAGAGCAAGACAAAGCATAGACGGCTCCTTACTGAGTTATAAAGGGAAGGTCAGGAAGGTCATATGGAGAATAAATCAACACGACTATGATTCGAGCGGCCGCAGCGGAGAGCTTTTGAAAAACACTTACTGCATGGTCATGAACGATTTCCTCTGCGTCCTCTGCGGTGAAAGATCTTGACACGAGGGAGACGCTCATGACTACTTCCTGTGATGTGCTGGTGGTGGGCGCCGGTGTTGCCGGCTCCGCGGCGGCTGTTGCCGCGGCGCGGGGCGGCGCTCGGACCATCCTTGTTGAAAAAGAACGCTATCTCGGGGGGGCCGGATTTGCCGGACGATTCCAGTATATCTGCGGACTGTACCTGAATGCCGAAGCCGTCCCTGCAGAAACACTGAACCCCGGGCTGGCCCGCGAGATTGCCGTTCTTCTGAACAGCGCGTCGCCGGGGAAAGCGATTAAAAAGATCGGCCAGGTATACGTGCAGCCTTATCAGTACGAAGACCTGCAATCCGTACTGACCTCGCTCTGTTACGCCGAGACCAATATCGCGACGCTGCGGGGCCACGAGGTTGTCGCCGTTGCCCAGGACGAGGGCGTGGTCACGTCGGTCACCATAGACGGCATGCGCGGCAAACAGGACATGACTCCGAAAATGGTGATTGATTGTTCGGGCAGCGGTTCCGTGGCGGCCCTGGCCCACGCTTCCTTTGAGGTCACGCCCGAGGGAGAACGGCAGCTTGCCGGTTTCGTGGTCCACGTGAAGGGGCTCAAGGACGTGGACGACGGTCTGTCCCTCAAAGTTCCCTATTATCTTGCACAGGCGGTGAAACTCGGATTGTTCCCGCCGGTAACGCGCTTTACGACCTTCAGTCCCGGCGATGCGATTGACGACGGATATTGCAAGATGAGCATCTCCACGAATGAAGGAACGCCTTCAGAGGAAAAAGCCCGGGCGGATGCTGACGGCGTGATCAGATACCTCGCGTCGATCCTGCCCGCTTTTGAGGACTCCTACGTCGCCGGCACATCGCTCAAAGTGCTTGAACGAGAAGGCAGGCGGATCAAAGGGGCCTATACCCTGACGAAAGAGGATATTCTCGCTGCCCGGAAGTTCCCGGACGGCGTGGTCAAGAATGCCTGGCCTATTGAGCTGTGGGACCCTGAAAAAGGCACGATCTATAAATACCTGCCACGCGGGGAGTATTACGAAATCCCGTTCCGGTGTCTTATGGTTGACGGTTTTATGAACCTGCTGACCGCGGGCAGATGTATATCGGTAACGCATGAGGCGCTCGGGTCCACGCGCGTCATGGGCGCATGCATGGCGCTGGGAGAGCAGGCGGGCAAGGCCGCCGCCTATTGGGTCATGAACGGGAAGTACCCGGAGAACATAAAAGAATATTGAATTAAAACGGATCTTAGACACGGAAGGGGCGGATTAACCGCGGATAAGGGCGGATACCTCCCTTAACGTTTAAAGTCACTAATCCGAATTTATCCGTTTTTTATCCGCCTTGATCCGTGTCAAAAGATGTGTTTAAGCTTCTCGCTTGAATGTTTTTTTAAAGGAGGTTTCTGTGCGCATATTACTGGTTAAACCGAATCCGCAGCTGCTCGTGGCGAAACGTCTGCAGGAGGGGTTCCTGCATCTTGAACCGCTGGAGCTTGAAATGGTCGCTGCCGGGTCCCCGTTGAAGACGAAGTGGTGATCCAGGACCTGAGTTTTGAGCAGGACGCGATCCTGGGTTTCCAGGAAAAGCTGCGGACCTTTGCTCCGCAGCTCGTCGGCTTTACCGGCTACAGCAGCCAGTCCGCCCTGGTCAAGACCCTGGCAGGCCTCGTCAAGCGGCACGACCCGAAGATCGTGACCATTGTGGGCGGCACACACGCGACGATCATTCCGGCGGACTATACCGTGAATTGCGACAGCCTCGACATCATCGTGCGCGGCGAAGGCGGCACGGTCTTCGGCGAGCTCATCCGGCGTTATAAGAACAACGAACCGCTGGCCTTCGGCGACGCCGTGCTTTCGCCCAGGGCGGCTGATTTTGCCGAGAAGGCCGCGGCCCCGCCGCCGGAGTTTCCGCCGGTCGAACAGATCCCGCGGGCGCGCCGCGAGCTGGTGGACCGGTCCCGGTATTTCTGCGTCTGGACCTCAAGCTCGGAAAAGAAACTGGACACGATGTTCCCGCGCATGGCCAGTATGCGCACGTCAACGGGCTGCGCCTATTCGTGCTCGTTCTGCGTGGTGCATTACCTGATGCGCGGCAAATATCTTCAGCGCCAGCCCGAGGACGTGGTGGACGAGATCGCCAGGGTCCCGGAAGACCATATTTACTTCGTGGATGATGAGACGTTCCTGAACAAGGACCGCTTGACGAAGATCGCAAACCTCCTGCTCGAACGGGGCATCAAAAAGAAATACATCAGCTGGGCCCGGGCGGACACGATCGTGAAGTATCCCGAACTGTTCAGACTCTGGAAACAGGTTGGTCTCAGCGTGGTCTATGTGGGCCTGGAGGCCATGGTCGGATCGCGTCTCGACAAATACAAAAAAAGAACGAGCGTTGACACAAACCGGCAGGCGGTGGAGCTGTTGAAGGAAATAGGCATCACGCTCCATGCGAGCTTCATGGTGGACCCGGACTTCTCGGTCCAGGACTTCAAGGACCTCGAAAAAGAGATCATGAAGGTCTGCCCCGCGGAAGTGACGTTTACGGTCTTCTCTCCTTCGCCGGGCACGGAGCTTTGGAAACAGCACAAGGATGACTATATTGTCGATCCCTATCTGTACTACGATTGCATGCACACGATCCTGCCGACGACGCTTCCCTTGAAGCTTTTTTACGCCCATTTCGCAAAACTGTCCAGGGTCGCCCTGCAGGCAAATCCGCTGCGGGTGCACCGGGTGAAAGTACCGTTCAGGGAATTATTGAAGATCATTGTCCTTGCCACACGCTACATATTCTCAATGAGAAATATCTATAAGGACTATCCGTCGAAAAAAGGATGAATATCTTCGATCGCATAAAACACGAGACCCGCGCGGTCTCTGGCAAGATCGCGGTCATCGAGGCGGAGGACCGGATCACCTACGGTCAGCTGCTGGCTTCGGCAAGTCTGGTGGCGGAAGCGCTGCATAAAAAAGGCGTTGGCAGGATGCACCGC
Source organism: Nitrospirota bacterium (assembly GCA_043731355.1). GTDB lineage: Bacteria > Nitrospirota > UBA9217 > UBA9217 > UBA9217 > GWC2-56-14. Next base: position 3,939 of record JAYTJE010000170.1, on the reverse strand, counting down.
GTCGGCCTGTTGTGCGACGACAGCATCGATTACATCATTGTAAGCCTGGCAGTCCTGTCCTTGTCCGCTGTTATCGTGCCGGTCTCGACGGAGCAGACGCCGGAAGAGATCGAAACGGTCATTGACGGGATCGATGTCGATTTTCTGATCGCTGAGCCGGGCCTGCGGAAGGGCGGTTACGGCGAACAGCTCCAGTCCGAAGGCCTCTTCAAGAAGCAGTTCCTGTTCGCGAAACGAACGGTCCGGGAGCGGCCCAAAGCGGAATATTTCCGCATCAATCCGGCATTTATCCGCTTCACGTCGGGGACCACGGGGACCAGCAAGGGCGTCGTGCTTTCCCATGAAGCGATCATCGAACGGACCGATGCGGCCGATAAGGGGCTGCAAATAACGTCACAGGACACGGTGCTCTGGGTGCTGTCCATGAGCTTTCATTTTGTGGTCACGATCCTACTGTTCCTGCGGCGCGGCGCCACCATCGTGCTCTGCGGCCACCGCTATCCCACTTCGCTCATTGAAGGCGTGCAGGCCCATCAGGGGACGGTCATCTACGCATCGCCGTTCTACTACAGTCTGCTGGCCCGCACGGATGCGCTTGCGGGTGATGAACTGAAACACATTCGCCTCGCGGTTTCCACTGCCATGAAACTGCCCGAACCGGTGGCGGATTCCTTTTTTGCGAAGTTCGGGTTTGAACTGACCGAAGCCTACGGTATCATTGAGGTGGGCCTGCCCTTTATCCGTCTCTCCGGGGCCAGGGAAAAGCGGGGTTCCGTCGGCAAACCGCTTCCGGATTTCGAGATCGTCCTGGACCGGAAGGATGCCGACGGCGTCGGAGAAATCCGGATCAGAGGAAAAGGCATGCTCGATGCGTATTATTCTCCGTGGCAGGGCAGGGATGATATCTTAAGCGACGGCTGGTTCAAGACCGGCGACCTCGGCAGGATCGATGCGGACGGATTCCTCTTCATCGTCGGCAGGGACAAGGACGTGATCAATTTCGTGGGCATGAAGGTTTTTGCACTCGAAGTTGAAGCGATCCTGAACAAGCATCCGCTGGTGAAGGAGTCTCTGGTGTATGGCGCCGCGCACCCCCATTACGGACAGCTGCCCATGGCAAAGATCGTGGCGCGGGAAGGCCAGGGAACCCCGGACCCCAATGACCTTCGGCGGTATTGCTATCAGCATCTGGCGCGGTACAAGGTGCCGAAGGATTTTGAGTTCGTGGACCAGCTGCCCAGGACCGCGAGCGGAAAGTTAAAACGATGAAAGTTCTCCTGATTAATCCCTTCGGCTCGAATTGGGTCGAGGGCAGGGAAGACAAGACTGAAACCGCGATCCGGATGGCGCCCATGGGTATTCTGTCCATTGCCGCCTATCTGGAGCAGCAGGGTGTTGAAACCGCGATCCATGATTGCCGCGGGCCGGTTACGCGCGTCGGGACCGTTGACGTCATGGCGCGCGTTTCTGAATTCAAGCCAGATATGGTGGGGTTTACCGCGGTTACATCGGGTTTTTTAAATGCCTATCGCCTGGCCGAGGAGCTCAAACAAGCGGTCCCGCATATAAAGACCATTGTCGGCGGGGTGCATGTGTCCGCGCTGCGCGGCAGCATTCTTGAAAAGTACCCGGCCATTGATTATCTGGTTACGGGCGAAGGCGAGAAGGCCATGGCCGAGCTTGCCGCGGGCGCCGCGCCGGAGACCATCCAGGGGCTGGTATTTCGCGTGGGAGCCGGGGTAAAAGACAACGGGCTCAGGACCGACTTAGTTGCACTCGATGACCTTCCGTTTCCCGCATATCATAAGCTCAAAGGGTTTCCCAAAAGCTTCGAAGCGGCGTTGTTCAATTATCCCAAGGCGCCGACCGCAACGATCATCTCAAGCCGCGGCTGTCCCTATCAATGCTCCTATTGCGATCGGTCGGTCTACCGCAGGAGCTTTCGGTTCAATTCACCGGAATATCTGTATGAGCACATGACCTTCCTGAAAAAGAATTTCGGCGTCAGGCACGTATTTTTCTACGACGACCTGTTCACGTTTAACCGCGAACGCATCGAGAAGTTTTGCAGCCTCCTGCTCCAAAAGCCGCTCGGCATGACCTACAACTGCGCGGTGCGCGTGGGCCATATCGACGACGCGCTGCTCGCAACGCTCAAGGCCTCAGGCTGCTGGATGGTGAGCCTCGGCATCGAGTCCGGCGCACCCGAGATCCTGGCGCGCCATAAGACCAAGGTTGATTTTAATGAAATGAAGACCACGGTCCAGCGTATCCAGAAGGCGGGCATCAGGGCCAAGGGTTTGTTCATGATGGGGCTTCCGGGCGAGACCGAAGAGACCATTAAAATGACGACGGACTTTATCAACGGTCTCAACCTCGACGACATGAACATGACCAAATTTACGCCTTTCCCCGGTTCGCCCATCTATCAAAACATTCTTGAAGAGGGGACCTTTGAGGAAAAATGGGAGCTTATGAACTGCCTGAACTTCGTGTTCGTCCCAAAGGGCATCGCATCAAAAGAACGGCTTGACGCTTTGTACAACCAGTTCATCAAGCAGTTCTACACCGGCAGGAACTGGACGCGCAAGATCGTGCCGCTCATGTTCAAGTCTCCTGACAGCGCGCGCCGCCTGTTCACCAATCTGCCCACGTTCCTGAGAATGAAAAACGATTTCGAGCCGAAGAAAGACAAATAGAAGCTTTTTCATCAAGGAACTCGGTTGTCCCACTCAAAACCCTACCGTAAATTATTCATTTCATTGCTTGCCCTTTGTAACTATATGTAGTAAAGTTTTCAATCAGTTGACCCTATTTCTGCTCATCAGGAGAATCATGGCTTTAGCGAAGAGAATTGATCGCTGAAAATATGTTTTCGTCCTTGCCTGTATGTTGGTCACGAGCACGTGGCTGACAGGTTGCGCCATCCCCATTACCTACCACGACGCTGCTACTTACAAAAACCTGACCGATCTTAAAGCCGAAGTTGTGATCCTTGTTGAGACGTTTGATGCAAAGCCCTTTGCCGCGAATGAGGAGGCTATTGCAGATATTACGCTGAAATTTCGTAAAGCTTACGAATACGAAAAAGGGAAAGGCATTGCCAACAACGACACCTTGAAGCAGTTTGATGAGATTTGGAAATTGCTGAATGAGGACATAAAAGACTACCGGGAAAACGGGAACGCGGCTCTTGGCCAAAAGTATTTTCGCGAAGCGGCGGTTGTTCTTGGGCAAGCCTTTGATATTGACATAGCGACTGAAAACTTGAAGAACAAGGATAAATAGCAGGAGCCAGTATGAGCAAGTTCACGGATTACATCGATGGTTTCGCGGATAAGACCTCGGCACTGGCCAAGGATGAGCTGAAGGAGCTTATAATTTCAGCCAAAAAAGACGAGTCGGAGTTTGTCAGGATGCAGGCGGAGAATATTGAACGCTGGACTGTCATGCTTGCAGCATGCGAGTTGACTCCCGCGGGTTTTAAAAGGCAGGTGGCAAAGCTGGACGTTCTTACAAAACTGGAGACGATTAAACTGGAAGTCGCGGCTAAAGCCAGTGCTCAACGTCTTGCGGACGGCATTCAAAAACATGTGATTGACGGGCTTTGTAAACTGATATAGAAGGCGTGGATGAGAGTCGGGCGATGAATAGGCCAAATGTTCGTCGCGTATCAACGTCCCGGATATGTTTGTCTTGATGGTTTCGCGGATAAGTCCTCGATGCCGGCCAAAGGTGAGTTGATGATAAAGGGCTGGAGGGGCAACGTAAGAAACAATTGTCTCGGAGAAGAGGACCGTGGCAGTTATGCAACGTAAGTAACAACGTCCCCAAAAAGTCTCCGAGGTCAACCTGCTTGTGCAGATTCTCCCCGAGATAGCGCTGAAGGGCGAAAAATTTTCTGAAGATACGGTCTGTCTCCATCTCCACGCTGATATC
>JAYTJE010000169.1:0-4478 GCA_043731355.1 Nitrospirota bacterium | reverse complement strand
CTGAAAACAGCTCAGGTTTGAACAGAGGTCCGCGGACAGCGCTTCGGAAGAAGGAACACAGCGTTAATCTGGTTGCTGCTCCTGAAGATGGGCCGGAATTTTTGCCGGAGGATGATCCGCTTGATGCGGATGATGACGATATGCAGCCACTTGCAGGCGATCCGGACAGGATATCCAGGATCGTGAAAGGTCTGGATGGACTGGCGAAGGCCCAGGCGCTTCGCAGCGCGCTGCGGAAACAACAACTTGAACTCTTGCCGTATTTGAACGGCATTATCGAAAAAACGCGCGCATCGGGTACGGAGGCCCGGGTCACGTTCAAGGTGGAATGCGACGAGAAGCTTGACCTGTCGGCGGATCCTGAGTGCCTGGCGGGGATCATGACCAATCTTCTGGACAACGCGATAAAGTCGGTGAAGCATGATGGGACGGTGACCCTCTCTGCTTCGGAGAAGGGCGATCAAATAGAACTTGCCGTCAGCGATACAGGATGCGGGATCAGACAGAAAGCTTTGCCGCATATTTTTGAGCGTTTTTACCGGGGCTCCGGAGACGGCATCGGCCTGGGACTTACCATTGTGAAAGAACTGGTTGATGCATGCAAAGGGACCATCTCGGTCCGATCGACCAGGGGGAAGGGCTCTGTTTTCATTGTTTGCGTTCCCCGCGCTTGAGTGCACAAAGGAGAGTTTGACGTTTCGGCGCAGTCTGCCGGGGCGGAAAGAAATAAAACAGGTTGTTATGGCAAGCAGAGACAACGGTGCGAATTATTGCATTCTGTAAAAATAAAGTCAATAATAAATACGCGTTGCGCAATAAATAGTACTCAGTGAGTAAATAAATTTGTTGTATGGTTTTTTAGATCCGTATTTTTGATAGGGCAGGCGTTCGAACTATCAGTCTCGCTTCGCGGGCCATCTACTTTTTGCGATAGAACGGCAGTTCCATGGTCTTTCCAGCGATCTCGCGGTCTTTTACTTCGATCTCGATCTCCTGACCAGGCTGTGCGTAGCGGGTGATGACATACCCGAGACCGATGCCGCTCCGGAGAAGGGGCGAATGGCTGCCGCTCGTTACGAGTCCTATCTCGCGGCTTTCAGAAAAGATGCTGCCCCCCTCGTTCGGGATTCCCTTGTCGAGCAGCATGAAGCCGGTCAGTTTTTGTTTGACGTCCTCAGGTTTTATCTTGAGGAGCGCTTCTTTGCCGATAAAATCTTTTTTAAAATTAACGAAACGGCCGTGGCCGGATTCTATGGGCGTACGGGTCTCGTCGAGCTCGTTTCCGTACAGGGCGTACCCCATTTCGAGGCGCAGCATATCTCGGCTGTTTTGGCCGCAGGGGAGCAGTCCGCTGTCCTTGCCGGCTTCCAGAATGGCGTCCCAGAGCTGCTCTGCGTGAGAGGCAGGAACGAAAAGTTCATAGCCATGTTCGCCCGTATAGCCCGTGCGGGAAATGATCGTTTTTATTCCGACGAGCTTGCGATCGCGTACCCCGCGGAGTTTCAGCGTTTTAACCGGGGAGCCGATAAGCTTCTCGATCACCTGGCGCGACTTCGGGCCCTGGAGCGCAACCTGTGCCAGGGAGCGGGTCTCGTCCGCGAGTTCAACGCTCGGGTCCCTATTCGCGGTGAGCCACGAGAGGATCTTTCCCGTGTTAACGGCGTTGGTGCAGAGCAGAAATCCGTCATCACCCGGCAGATGAAGCAGCATGGCGTTGTCCAGGATCCGGCCGTCGTTATTGCAGAGCAGTCCGTAGGCGGCTGTTCCCGGTTTCAGATTGTCGATATTCCGTGTGAAAACACGCTGGAGAAAAGCAGGGGCCCCGTCGCCCGTGATCGCGATGCGGCCGAGAAAACCGACGTCAAAGAGGCCGGCGGCGGTACGCACGGCATGATATTCATCAAGCACCGTGGAATACTGGAGCGGCGCCTGCCAGCCCTGGAAATCGGTCATCGTTGCCTGCATCTGAAGCTGCTTTTGGTGGAGAACGGTCTGTTTCATGGCGCCTCCAATTTCATATCTCTGTACAGGCATTCTCCCCGCACATGACCCCGCGGCTCGGGCAGATCAGGCAAGGTGCTATTTTATGCGGAGCTTCTCGGTATCGGTGGCGGGGTTGGCCAGTTTATGCAGGTCCCGGGGATGGAAAGCGCCTTTTTCAGTAATGATGGCGGTGATGTAGCGTGCGGGTGTTACGTCAAAGGCGGGGTTGGCCACCTTGACGTTGTCGGGAGCGATCTGGATTTTGCCGAATACATGGGTCACTTCACGCGGGTCGCGTTCCTCGATCGGGATGTCAACTCCCGATTCGGTATTGAAGTCGATCGTCGAGAAGGGCGCTGCCACGTAGAACGGGATGCCATGCTCCTTGCAGAGAACAGCCAGGCCGTAGGTGCCGATCTTGTTCGCCACATCTCCGTTTTTGGCGATGCGGTCCGCGCCGACAATGGCCAGATCGACCATGTCGCGGAACATGAAGTAGCCCGCCATGTTGTCGGTAATGAGCGTGCAGGGGATCTTCTCTTCCATCAGCTCCCAGGCGGTGAGGCGCGCGCCCTGCAGGACCGGACGGGTCTCGTCCACATAGACATGGATCTTTTTTCCGGCTTCCACGGCTGCGCGCATGACGCCCTCGGCAGTGCCGTAGCCGGCGGTTGCGATCGATCCGGCATTGCAATGGGTGATGAGATTGTCGCCGTCAGCAACAAAGGCGGCGCCGAAAGCCCCCATTTTTCTGTTCGTTGCGATGTCTTCGTCGTGCATGCGCTGCGATTCGACAACGAGCATTTCGCGGAGCGCATCGAGCGACTGGTCCTTGTTCTGCTGCACAAACCGCTTGATGTTGTCGATGGCCCAGAACAGATTGACCGCCGTGGGCCGGGTAGCCGCCATAGCGGAACAGATCTCCTCGAATTGCGGCCAGAAGGCGTCGAAGGTGTCCGCCTTGATCTGGCGCGCTCCGAGCGCGAGTCCCATGGCTGCTGATACGCCGATGGCCGGCGCTCCGCGGACCCACAGTTCCCTGATGCCGCGCGCGACGGTCTGATAGTCCCTGCATTCGTTATACACGATCTCGATCGGCAGTTTGGTCTGATCGAGCATGCGGACGACGCCGTCTTTCCATTCGACGGTAGGTATCATGCGAGAATTCTCCTTTAGGACTACGTGCAGGTGAGTTATTATGTGGTTTTACTATAGAGGATAGGAAGAGAATTGTCAAAAAAAAACAGCAAAAGCTTCGGTTCCGTGTCGAAATAGGGAGAGGTTTATTGGTTGCAGCGCTGCACGGCGAGCGTACCGCTCCTTCCGTCGATCGAACCCGAAACAAGGTCGCAGACCGGGATCTCGGCAGGGGCTCGAAGAAGTTCCCGAACCTGTTCGTCGAGCCGCACGATCCTGATGCCCCGTTCTTGTGCAAGCGTAAGGAATGACCTGAAAAGGGACTGCTGCTTCATCCCTTCAAGCTCGGCGTGGATAGTAAGAACATTCAAACTGTGGGGTTTAAGCAGGGCCAGGTAGTGTTCCGGGATCGTTTCTTCGGGGTATTCCGGGCGTCCGAGCAGCTCGTCGAGGGTCGGCAGGGTTGTCGGGACCTGGAGCGTCCTGTACACGGTTTCACCAATGCGCGGGAAAAAGGGATTGGCGCCGCGGCTGTCACTGCCGTAGAGGAGTCTCGCGGCATCATAGGCGGCGAGACTGTGCGCGTTTGCCTGCCATCCGGCTGAGCCCGCGGTCATTGCCGGTTCCCGGAAAATACGCTCGAACTCCTTTCGCGCCTTCCCGAATTCATCGAACACCTCGTTGCGGCCCATCTTGAAGAGCCCGTCCTGCCAGCGGATGTGATCGTAGCAATGGATGCCAACCTCGTGGCCGCGTTCTTTGACCGCGCGCATGACAGCCTCATTGCGCCTGCCCACCTGCGGTCCCGGCAGGAGTACGCCGTTCAAAAGTGTCCTGATCCCATAGGTCGAGACCACGCTGGTGCGGCTCACCTTGCTCAGGAATCCCGGCCGGAAGATGCGTTTGATGGCGCGGCCGGTATTGTCCGGCCCCAGGGAAAAGAGGAAACAAGCCTTGACCTTGAACTCGTCAAAGAGAGCAACAAGGTTCGGCACACCGATGCGGGTGCCCCGGTCGGTGTCGACATCAATTTTAATCGCAAGAATGGGGGGCATAATAATGATTCGCGATGCAGGCTGTTATTCCGACTCCTGACTCCTGAATACTGTCTCCTGTTTCTACACGTCCAGTTCGCTTGACGGCCTGCCGAGGTGGTAATCCAGTGTTTTTCTGAGCGCGGTCGTGAGGTCCGTGGTCGGTTTCCAGCCGAGGTACTTTTCCATGTTTCTGATGGACGGGACGCGCGTCTGGATGTCCTGGTAGCCTTCCCCGTAATAGTTGCCTGAGGTGACGGTCACGAGCTTGACGCTCTCGGCGAGCGGGGCGTACTTCGGGTAGGTCTTGATCAGCGCAATGAG
>JAYTJE010000168.1:0-8364 GCA_043731355.1 Nitrospirota bacterium | reverse complement strand
GGACTTCCAAGATTAGTTGTTCGCAACGCTTAACCAGCCGAATCGCCGTGTACGGACCCGTACGCACGGTGGTGTGACAGGGAAAGCCCGCGAGGGCCTGCCTATGTCGATTATGAAGTGGATTCTCGCAACACCACATCCTTCTTCTTTGCGCTTGCCTTTTTCCCCCGCTTGTACTATCGTTTCCTCTGTCGGATAGGGAATTTCCGGAACCCCATGCCTGTCACGGAGGACCCATGAAAACGCATGTGAAAATTGCCGTCTTGTTCATTGCAGCCGCTTTGATCGTGTTCGCCGTCTATGCGCTGCAACGGGCATCGTTGCCCGAGAGCGCCATTATCGCGCATGAGCGGGACGCCATCCATGCGTCGCGGGACAAGATCCGCATGGAAAATGACGTGGCCTACGCCGTGGACATGCGGGACCGGATGCAGTTTCTGGACCTGCGGACCGCGGCCGCCCATATTGCCGAGAACAACCCGGACGCGGCCATCGCGGTCATCCGGAAGTTGATCGCCGAAGAAGAAGCTCACGCAGGGAGCAGCGTTGCCCGGCGTTCGCGCAGCTATGGGAACGAGATGCGTTTTTATGAAACGCTGGCGAGCGCCTATGAGCTTAAGAAGGACAACGACGGCGCAAAGAAGGCAAGGGAAGCCCATGATGCGTTCCTCCTGAAGGCCGGCGAGGCAAAAAAAAGGGAAAGCAGGGAAGAGGGAAAGCATGTCGGGTTGGCCGGGGATTAGCCGCTCAGGGGATAAACCTTGATACCTTCGTAAACAGTCACTCTGCACCGGACTTGTTGCGAATTCTGCACCATTTTTGATTTTTGCCGGCAGCTTTTCAGGAGGGGCTTTGAACACTCGAGGAATCGCCATCGTTTCACTGCTTCTCGCCATCGCCGTCATCCTCTTTCACCAGACCGCCAAAAAAGATCCTTCCGGAGAAGAAGCAAACCTTACCACTTCCATGAACCAGCCCACCGTTTGGAAGGGAACGCGCGCGCCCGAGCTCACCGCAGAACTGTTGAGCAAAGAGACCTTTTCACTTTCCAGCCAGGTGGGCAAAAAGGTGGTCATCCTGAACTTCTTCGCCACCTGGTGCGGGCCCTGCAAAGAGGAAATGCCCGAGCTTATCCGGTTTGCGGAAAAGCATAAGAACGACCCGCTCCTGTTCATCGGCATCGATGCCTCGGAACCGGAAAGCACGGTGCAGGACTTTGTCCGCGACCAGGGCGTCACCTATCCGGTCGCTATCGACCGTAATGGAAATTTGCAGAAGGCCTTCGGGGTCAGGTCCTTTCCGACTACAGTCGTGATCGGCCCCGACGGCGCCGTGCAGCTCTATGAGCTCGGATCGATCAGCAACGCGGACGTTGCTTTCGACGCTTTGCTCGCACCCGCTTTCGCGGCCATCAACGCCGGGACCGGCATCACCCGGGAGGCGTTTCTCGACAATGCGAAGGTGGCGGAGGGGAAGGAACCTCCCGCGGCTCCTGAAGAAAAAAGCGGACCAAAAGAGCCTGCGCTGACGGGCAGGGATAGGACGATTGCGGACCGGATGAACTGTCCCTGCGGCTGCACTCACCGTCTCCTGGAATGCACCTGCAAGACCGGCAAGAACATCAGGGAGGCGCTGCGTACGCGCGACTGGACCGGCAAGACCGACGAAGAAGTAATGACCACCCTCAATCGGGAGTACTGCATGAAATGATCATCTCAGCCGAAAACCTCTCAGTGCAGTTCAGCCGGGGCGCGTTCAAGAAAAAGCTCAAGGCACTGGACTCCTTTTCGCTCACCGTGGAGCAAGGGGATATCTTCGCGCTTTTGGGCCCCAACGGCGCGGGCAAGTCCACGGCCATGTACTGCTTCCTCGGCCTGGTGCGGCCGGACAGCGGCGCCATCTCGGTGCTCGGCATGAAGCCCGAGCCCGGCTCCACCCTGTTCCGCGATATCGCCTATCTTCCCGAAGAGCCCCACTACCATCTGTACCTCACGGTGGAAGAGGCAGTCACCTTTTACGCGCGTCTGCGCGGCGAGGACGTGGCGAAACATCGTGTGCGGAAGGCGATCGAACGGGTGGGTCTGGCGGAGTTCCGGGACCTGCGCCTGTCGAAGTGCTCCAAGGGCATGAAGCAGAAGGTGGGCATTGCCGCCTGTCTGCTCCATAATCCCACGATCATATTCCTTGATGAGCCCACGCGCGGCCTGGACCCGATCATGGTGAAGGAGCTTCGCGACATCCTGACCGAGATGAACAAGAGGGGCGCCACGATCGTGCTCAACTCCCACGTCCTGTCCGAGATCGAGCTGATTTGCAACAAGGCCGCGATCATGGACCGGGGCAGGGTGATCGCTCAGGAGAGCATGAGTACGCTGCGCGGCATGGGCCTTGAGACCTATCAGGTGGAGTTCGAGCCCATGGAGCCCCTGCCGGAGTATCTGCGCGTTACCATCAAAACGCCGACGGCCATCAAGGGGGAAATTCCGACGGAGAAGCTTCAGGAGTTCGTGCAGCACGTAGACGGCGCAGGCAAACGCGTCTTCGAATGCACGCTCAAGCGCCAGTCGCTGGAGGATTCGTTCTTCAAGATACTGAAGGGGAATTACGCCACGACGAAAGAACAAACCTTTGACACGGATAAGGTCTGATAACGGCTATGATAAGGGCGGAAAAGTCCTTGGTACTATCCGGCTTCTTCATAAAAAAATCCGCCCTTATCCGTGTCTAAGATTTTTTAAGAGCTGCTCATCCGTGTCAACAAATCTAAAGGGACCTTCATGGCAATAATCCAAAAGACCTGCACCCCCGAGACGCTCTTCTCCGGCGACCGGTTCTCCGTCACCTACCGCTTTTCCGGCAGCGAGGCGGAAGCCCGCGCCAGGGCCGAGGACATCTGCATTGAGCAGACTGTGGAGTTCCCGGCGGAGGAAGTTCCCGCCGGGATCATCAGGGGCCATGTGTTCGGCAGGATCGAACAGTTCACGCCCTGGGGCAGCGACGGCTTCAAAGCGGTGATCAGCTATGCGAACGAGATCGCTGCAGGGGAGCTGACGCAATTCCTGAATGTCGTGTTCGGCAACAGCAGCATCAAGCCCGGCATCCGGGTCGAACACCTCGATCTTCCCGAATCGCTTCTCCGTGTTTTCAAAGGCCCGCGGTTCGGCAGGGAGGGACTCCGAGCTCTTCTGAAAATTCCGAAGCGACCGCTGCTATCCACGGCGCTCAAGCCCATGGGGCTTTCGTCGCGGGAGCTTGCTGACCTGGCTTACCAGTTCGCGCTGGGCGGCATGGATATCATCAAGGATGACCACGGCCTGAGCGATCAAAGCTGCTCGCCGTTTGAAGAGCGGGTACGGCTCTGCGCGGCTGCGGTTCAAAAAGGAAGCAAAGAAACCGGGCAGCCGTGCCTCTATATACCGAACATCACTGCCCCGCACCGCGAAGTAGTGAAGCGCTCCAGGTTCGCAAAAGCCGCTGGGGCGGGCGGAATGATGGTTGCGCCGGGGCTTATCGGTTTTGACCTGATGCGGGAACTGGCTGATGACGAATCACTTGCGCTGCCGATCCTCACCCATCCGGCTTTGCAGGGAAGTTTTGTCACGAGCAGGAACGGCATTGCGCATGGCGTCATCTTCGGCCAGCTTGCGCGGCTTGCAGGGGCCGATGCAACCATTTTCCCGAACTTCGGCGGACGGTTCTCCTTCAGTTGCGCGGAGTGTAAAGAGATCGCGCTCGCTACGAAAGAGCCAATGGGTAATTTGAAATCCATATTTCCCGCTCCGGGCGGGGGTATGGGCCTCGACAGGGCGCCGGACATGCTTGAGACCTATGGACAAGACCTGATCTTTCTGATCGGAGGCGGGCTGTTCCGGCACGGCCCCGACCTGGTTGCGAACTGCCGCCATTTCAGAAAGATGGTGGAAGAGATGTAAGGAGAATTTCGGATTGCGGAATGAAGGGCGATTCAAAAGAGCGCTCACGGCGGTTGACGATAACCGGGTAATGCGCTATAGTTGCCGCAGTTGACGCAGCGTCGTTCAAATTTTATTTTGCGGAGGAACTCTCAATGGAAGCACTATTTCTGGTACTGAGTGTCGCAGCGATCCTTGTCATGCTCTACGCGCTCTACAGCGCATTCACCTTGAAGGGCAAGATCCCCGGCGGCAAGGTAAAATCCACCTGGAACGTGCTGACCTCGCTCATCATCATGTTCACTGTCGGGTATCTCGCTACCCCCTTCTTCCGTCTTCTGCCCCCGGATATCAAGGACGTCCTGGTCGGAGTGATCTTCCTGGCCGGCGCCATCTTCGTGGTAATCGTGATCAAGCTCTACGGAAAGATCATCGAGGACCTCGGTCTATGAGCCCTGCGTCGAACGAGCATGTCGACCAGGCGCGCAAGGTCATCCATGAGGTCCTGGCAGGCCGGGCGAGCGTCATGTTCCTCGGTCGGATCGATGCGATCCTCGCGGAATGGGGCGAGGGCAAGCTTACCGCTGCAAAGGCCTGCGACAAGGTCCAGAAGTCCGTGGGCCTGTTCATTGACGAGGATCTTGCAAAGGAGATTGGAGCTAAATGTGCCCCTATCGTCATGCGTGAGTCCGCATCAGGGAAATAGCAGCTGCAAACATTGTTATTTTTCGGGACCTCGTTCACAAAGACCCTATGCGCAAGGGTCAGGCAGCGGATCCCGTGGAGAAGAGAAAAAAACAGACAAAAGCGGAGCGCCCTCAACGGGTACTCCGCTTTTTTAGTTGAGCCTGTCAGCGAAAAAGCTCACAGGGCGTCCATTAACGCGCGGCTGACCCGCCGGGCGAAGCCCGGACGGTGTCGAGCCGCTGGTTGGATCATTATTGCTTGTTTACGAGAGATGGTTGTTTGTTATCGAGATAGTAAGAGGCCGATTTTTTGTAAGACCTCTGAAATAGTTTTGATAGGTAACGCGCATATAAACTCAGCGTTTCTTGTTCGCCAATCCAAACTTTTCACTTGATCGGCCAAAATCGCCCCGGTCACGGATTGATCGGAAGGGATGACAACCTCAAACGGATAGCCCTTGACTTGATTGGTGATGGGGCACAGAAGAGCCAACCCTACTTTATCGTTGTACGGTTGCGGCGAAAGGATCACTGCCGGACGGCGCCCTGCTTGTTCGTGACCTGCTTGAGGGTTCAAGGAAATCCAAACCACATCCCCACGTTTGGGTACATAGGGTTTTGGGTCTACCATGCTTCTATCCCAACGGCAGAACCACTGTCAACCTCGTGATGAAGATTATCAGCGGTTACTTGCGCCAAGAGTTTCTTAAGGGTCACGCTGGGCTTTTCAATGGGAACGACAATAAGTTTCCCATTTGCCAGAGAGACATCAACGGATGCATCGTTCAGCAGACCCACTTCGGTTGCGAAGGATTTTGGAATTCGTAACGCAAGGCTGTTGCCCCATTTCTGCACGCGAGTTTTCATAAGCGCACACCTCCTTAAAGTATCTACATTGAAGATACATCGTATGCGATAATCAGTCAAGTCTTTTTATGCTATGCAGGCATTTGCCTCATACGCACAATTTTCAGATTATTTTATGTCCGTGTTTCCATGTACTGGATGAAATCAGTCCATGTGACAGAGATTCCTTTTTCAGGCGTTGTTTTGCCTTTGCACCAGATAAGCTTTGTTTTCGTGACGACGAGATCTCCTAAATGTTTTTCTTTGTTGTCATATACGGCGAGTTCCATTCCCCTTGTCTTTAATCGTCACTCCGGGTTAAATTCCCCGCCGCTTGCGGCGTTATATGCATTGGCGTAATATGCATGAATGAGCGATTATATTCGTAAGAGCCACAATGTAACGGTTTTGCTATATCACTTGGTTTTCCCGGCAAAATACAGGCGTGTTGTTTTTGACGAACAAGTTGATACGGTTCTCAAGGAAGTTTGTCTTGGCATTGAAGACCGCTACCAGGTAAAGTTTTTGGGGATTGGCACAGATAAAGATCATGTTCATTTTTTGATCCAATCAGTTCCGACATATTCCGTTACACGTATTGTGACTTTGATAAAGAGTCTGTCGGCACGAGAGATATTCCGTCGTTGTCCCAAAGTGAAAAAGCAGCTTTGGGGTAGCGAATTTTGGACAGATGGTTATTTTGTAAGTACGGTCGGCAAGCATAGCAATGAGGGCTTGATAGGGAGCTACGTTAAAAGTCAGGGTAAAACCTATCAAACACTACACGTAGATCATCAGCTTGCCTTGTTCTGATTAATACCCCGCTGCTTGCGGCGGGGTGGTTTATTTCCATTGTGACTTGCAAATCCTTGACCGACACCTTCATGCGACACCTCCATTTGGATTTTAAAGTTCAACGCCGCCGTGAGGGGCGCGTATTTTAGCGACCCTCTCGACGGCGTGGTTGTGATCATTGCGTCGGGTACCGATCAGCTCTGCACGACCGACGACTTTCTCGGGACGTATTTTTTTATTGTGTCATAGATGGCGATTTTCATTTGCGCGTATTCGGAGTCACTAAGAATAGGTACTGCTGTGCTAATTATTTCACGACTAATTATGCTGGAATTTTTCAGCTTAATAATTACATCGCGAAAATGGTGCCCTTCTTCCGGTATTATATTTAATCTTAATAATGAAGTCCTGAAAACGCGGGAAAGCCCTATCGAAGGATGCAGACTAGAAACTTCACTATATTTCAAAGGACCACCTTTAGTCCAATATTTAAATATGTTTTTTGCAAATAATTCTTCCCAAAAATCGGGATTAGCGTGAACGACCGACGGAAACGCTAGACGCTCGAAATATGCAAAGTGCAAAAACTTATCATATTCGCTCTTAGGACCTTCGTGGATTTGTTTCCACCCTTCTTTTGTCAATGCAGCTTTATATTCTGGATTAGGTCCCTTTAATGGCGTAATCATATAGCATTCGTCTGCCGTTCCTTTGTGCTCTCTAACGCAATACATTATTTCGCTACCTTGCAGATCACCTAAAACGAATCCATAGTAACTGGCCGGTTCAATTTTATAAGTATATAAAATATAACGAGGTATCTTGTAATTGGCACTAAGTAGGTATTCTATTATATGCCTATCCGGTCTGATTAACAAAGACCTTGACCTGCCACATAACCCATACTACAATATCCCTTGTCTAAACTCAAGGGGGATAAATCATGAAAAAAATCTGGAAAATTATAAAAACAACTTACGATGCAATAAAAATTGCTTCGGATTTAAAAGATTGGGTTTATGCTTTGGTTCCATCGTTAATAAATTATGGCGCGGGAGGTGCTATTTTGCTCCCGCATGTTAACCAAGGATATTCGTCATTTATTTTCAACTATTGGTATTTTTTAACGATAATATCTTTTTTAATTTCAGTTGTTGTTGTGCTATTGAGAGCAATTTATAAAAAACAGATTAAGATTGAAACAGAAAAAGAAGAGGAAATATTGCAAATACAAGATAAAATTAATCTTAAAATATGTACTCCTCATGGATTTACAGTTCACTATGATAAAAATACAGTATCAATGTATTTGCGGGTGATTAATTTATCTTCAATAGATATTGACATCCAAAGCTTAACGACAAGATTTGATGATGCTATAGACAGTAATAATTTTTCATTTGAAAACGGAATGGTCAATGGGTCAATTTTGAAAGCGCACACCATTGGCATGTTAAAACATGAACGTACTATAACAGATAATGAGAAAAAACAGTTATGCAAAAACAGTTTTAATCAGAACAGTATATCAATCAATTGCAATTTGATATTTTCGTGTAATGGAGAAAAGAAAGAAAAAGGATTTACGGAACATGCTTTAGTTAAGTGTTCAAATTGTCCAAGATTAGGAAACCATGATGGATAAACTCCCTTACCCAAAAAGCATTATGGAATTTCAACGGACTTTTCAAACTGAGCGAGACTGTGAAGAGTATCTTTTTAAATCTCGTTGGTCTAACGGTTTTATATGTCCACAGTGCGGAGATAAAAAATTCTACTATACCTCGAAACGATTATTCAAATGCAGAGAGCATGGACACGTTACTTCAATAACTGCGAATACAGTCATGCACGGAACGAAGCAACCACTTTTACATTGGTTTTGGGCAACGTATCTTATGACAACAGGTACGCCCGGAATATCAGCGGTGCAATTGCAGAGAAAGTTAGGATTGAAACGATACGAACCTGTATTTAATATCCTTCACAAACTTCGCGCTTCTATGGTGCGCCATGATCGAGACAAGATCGGAATTTGTCAATAACTTTGGGACACCCCGCGACCGAATTTAGTGTACTTTTTCCACGCTCACAGGGACCTGTTTCGGTTTATTAATCCATACCGC
>JAYTJE010000167.1:0-4348 GCA_043731355.1 Nitrospirota bacterium | reverse complement strand
GCGGTATGGATTAATAAACCGAAACAGGTCCCTGTGAGCGTGGAAAAAGTACACTAAATTCGGTCGCGGGGTGTCCCAAAGTTATTGACAAATTCCGATGGCGTCCCGGACGTTTACGCGGGCGTTCCGGGGGGCTGCTTTCAGCAGTGTCTTTCCTGCAAGAAGGTAACTGTCGGCAATCCGGGCGCGCTGGAATGTCCTTACTGCGGACACAAGAAGCTGGTCGAATCATACAAAGCGTGGCCTGTTGTTGAAAAAGTCTGCAAGAAGTGCCGGGATAATGATCCTGAGTCTATTAAGATAGTGGAAAAAGGTGGAGCTTATTTAGTATGCAAAGATTGCGGTGATATTAGTGTACTTTATCCTTTTTGGTGGACAGCAAAACTGCGTAAAGACCTTGGATTGAAGAAGACGGGCTGGGCGCAGGCTGAGATCACATATAATCAATGTGCCTATTGCAATCCTTTGGTTATTGACGATTGCTATACAATAAAGAAGGGTGAAGCTGTATTCAAGGGACCGTCTCCCGATCGCTACAAGGTCGTGCATGGCAAGGTTTCTAAGAGCAGTGACCACGTAGTAGTTTCGCATGATGATATCAACAACAAGAGCAAACGCGTTCCACTAGCCCGCCTTGCTCCCGGTGCAGGCAAAAATATTCACATCCAGTATCTTGTTCCGGAAAATCCAGAAGATGATAAGACTGCCAACATAATGGGCGACATGAAACAAGCGATAGAGCGTGTTGCTCAGGGCGTAAAAGCAAATCCCTGGCCTCAGTTGAAAAAGCTTGGGTCTGCAAAGACCATGTCAAAATCGAAGGTTCATTGGGAGTACCAGAAGGCCGTGGTAAAATGATCATTATTCCGAATAATATTGTCCCGACAAAGGTAAAGGTGTCGGAGTCAAAGTATTACGGTTGCCTGTTCGGCCTCGCAATCGGCGACGCCTTGGGTGCGCCTGTTGAGTTTTTGTCGCTTCAACAGATCAAACGGAAGTTCGGTTCAACGGGCATCAAGGATCTTCATCACTGGAGTGATTTCCCGGCTGGTTCATTCACCGACGATACCCAGATGGCATTGGCTACAGCCGTCGGTTGCATACGTGCATGGCAGAGATGGTCCGATCGCGGCATATGCAATTCTGCGGCAGTTGTTTACGGCAGGTATCTTGATTGGCTGACCTCCCAGGATGATCCCTTTCAGCGACGCGCTCCTGGCAATACCTGCATCAGTGCTCTTGAGAGCGGTGTTATGGGCACGATGGAAAAGAAGATCAACAAGAGCAAAGGCTGCGGTGGAGTAATGCGGACTGCACCGGTAGGGTTAGCATGGCCTCAGCGCGGTGACGATTCAATAAAGATGGCATTCCAACACGGCGCTGAGTTCGCGGCGATCACTCATGGGCATCCATCTGGCTACCTTCCTGCCGGTGTTCTCTCTGCTCTTATCGCCAGCCTGAAGTCCGGGGAATCGATTGCCTTGTCAATCGATCGCAGTGTGGAGGCATTGGTCAAATACAAGGGATATAAGGATACGTTGCAAAAGATCAATGAAGCGATCCGGCTGGCAGGAGAAGACATATCTTCTGAACAGGCCATTAAACAGCTTGGTGAAGGGTGGGTCGGGGAAGAAGCATTGGCTATAGCCGTGTATTGCAGCTTGAAATATCCCAAGAACTGGAAAAAAGGTGTTCTTGCCGCCGTCAATCATTCAGGTGACAGCGATTCAACTGGATCAATTACCGGCGCGATCCTGGGTACTGCGCTTGGTATCGAGGGGATTCCTTCCCGATGGGTCAAAAAGGTTGAAGATGCTGAAAAGATCAGGAAGATCGCACACGATATGTACCTGAGCTTCCAAAAGGGGAAGGTCTTTTCGAACAAAGTATATCCGCCGAACTAACGTTCTTTCAGCTTTTGTTCCCTACTTGACATCACTCGCCATCTTGAGTAAAATTGCTCATCGTATTGAGTAAATTGTAAAGCGATTTTCCGTGAAGCAGGAGGCCTTATTAGGATGTATCATCGACCTCTCTATCAAATACTGCTGAAACGTCTTCGCGAAAAGCGTCGATTCATTCAGGTCCTGGCTGGACCGAGACAGACGGGTAAGACCACGCTCGTGCGGCAGGTTGCGGATGAAACGGACATCCCCTGCCAGTATGCGAGCGCTGACGAACCGACCCTCCAGAGCCGGGTATGGATCGAGCAGCAGTGGGAGGCGGCCAGGCTGCTGACAGGTGACCATGCCCGGTCAGGCGGGGCGCTGCTTGTCCTGGATGAGATACAGAAGGTGACCGGCTGGTCAGAGGTGGTCAAGAGGCTGTGGGACAGCGACACACGGAGAAAGATGCCGCTCAAAGTCGTCCTGCTCGGTTCCGCGCCGCTTCTTATTCAGAAAGGGCTTACCGAAAGTCTTGCCGGACGCTTCGAGACGCTACCCGTGGTCCATTGGTCTTATGCCGAGATGCGGGACGCGTTCGGGTGGGACGTGGACCACTATGTTTATTTCGGCGGTTATCCCGGCGCCGTTGACCTGATTTCCGATCACCGCCGCTGGTCACGCTATATAATCGACTCGTTGATCGAGACCACGCTTTCCCGCGACATTCTGCTCTTAACCCGGGTGGACAAACCCGCGCTGCTCAGGCGGTTGTTTCAACTCGGCTGCGCGCATTCCAGCCAGATCCTTTCCTATCAGAAGATGGTCGGTCAGCTTCAGGATGCCGGCAATACGACTACGCTTGCCCACTATCTTGAATTGCTCGCGGGCGCGGGCATGCTTACCGGTTTGCACAAATATGCCTCCAACCGCATTCGCGAGCGAGCGTCCAGCCCAAAACTCCAGGTTATGAATACCGCAATCATGACCGCCCAGTCGCACCTGACCTTCAAGGAAGCGCGCAAGGACCCGGCGTACTGGGGCAGGTTGGTGGAATCAGCGGTCGGCGCGCATCTGATCAACAGCGTCGCGGGAACAGGCATCGAAGTGTTCTATTGGCGTGAACGCGGAAGAGAAGTGGATTTTGCGCTGCGCTCAGGCAAGGTCGTCGTCGCCATCGAGGTCAAGAGCGGTTCGCACAAGGAAGGTCTTCCGGGGATGGATGCTTTTGACAAGGCATTTAAGCCGCAGAGAAAACTGCTCGTCGGCGATGACGGCATTCCGTTGGAGAAATTTCTGTTGACGCCGGTGGAGGAGTGGACCAGGCGCTGAGGAGTTCTAAAGACAAAACAGGGTAAATTGATATGCCAATCTATTCTCACAGCAGGCTCGCG
This sequence comes from Nitrospirota bacterium, assembly GCA_043731355.1. Lineage (GTDB taxonomy): Bacteria > Nitrospirota > UBA9217 > UBA9217 > UBA9217 > GWC2-56-14. The sequence continues at coordinate 1,071 of JAYTJE010000167.1, read as the reverse complement.
ACATATGAAAACTGCCCTCAGCAGTACAAGCTGCGGTACATTGACAAGGTGCGGCTTGAAGGAGGCGAGGAAGAAGGCATCGAGGCCTTTCTCGGCAAACGCGTCCATGAGACTCTTGAAAAACTGCATAAGGAGCTGATTCTCTCGAAGATGAACAGCCTCCAGGATCTTCTCGGATTCTACAAAGAAGCATGGAGCAAAAACTGGCACAAGCATGTTATGATCGTGAAAAAGGGATTCACTAAGGATCACTATAAACAGGCAGGCACAGAAGCCATTCAGAATTATTACCGCAGACACCATCCCTTCAACCAGTCAAAGACCATTGCCACTGAAAGCCTTGTCACTTTTAAACTCGACGATTATTCCTTCCGGGGATATATCGATCGAGTAAGCTATAACGGCAACGGCCAATACGAAATCCACGATTATAAGACTTCTGCCACTCTGCCGCCGCAAGAAAAGTTTGAGGCCGATCGCCAGCTTGCCCTGTATCAGATCGGCATCCGGCAGAAATATCGCGACGCTAAAAATATAAAGCTCGTTTGGCACTACGTTCTTTTCGACCGAGAGATAACGTCAACGCGGACCGAAAAACAGCTTGCTGACCTCAAAAAAGAGGTCGTCTCTCTCATCAAGACTGTTGAGAAGGAAACCAAGTTCGCCCCGAATGAAAGCAATCTTTGCGGATGGTGCGAGTATCCGGACTTCTGTCCTGCGAAAAAGCACGAATCCAAAGTGTCTTCCCTGCCTGTCAATAAATACCTCAAGGACAAGGGCGTTACCCTGGTGAACAAGTACGCCGACATCAAGGCGCAGATCGCTGAGCTGAGGGAGCAAGAGAAAGAATTGCAGGAGGAATTGGTCCTTCTCGATGAAGCTGCGATAAAGTACGCGGAGAAAGAAGGCATCACGAATATAACCGGCAGGGATTTCCTGCTGAAGGTCGTTGAGTCTGAATATCTCGCATTCCCACGCTCAGGGGAAGAAGGTCGGGATAAGCTCGAATCATTGCTGAAAAAGATGAAGGTGTGGGAAGGGGTGTCTACTCTCAGCTTGTCGAAACTGGGC
>JAYTJE010000166.1:0-5186 GCA_043731355.1 Nitrospirota bacterium | reverse complement strand
CCGTGATGCCCACAAGGGATCTTTCGGCCATCTGCTGGTCGTGGCCGGATCGCCGGGCAAGACCGGAGCGGCGATCCTGGCTGCTCGCGGCGCGCTCCGGTCCGGAGCCGGGCTGGTCAGCGTGGCCACGCCGCACAGTCTGGTCCCGATCGTCCAGGCGCAGCTCGCCGAGGCCATGTGCGTTCCTTCCGCGGAGAGCATTGACGGCGCGCTGGGGACCGGATCCGATACGGAACTGCTGAAAATAGCGGGCGGCATGAACGCCGCTATCATCGGCCCCGGTCTTTCGACTCAATATGAAACGTTTCAGGTTGTCCGGAATCTGATTCAACGGCTGACCATACCCATGGTGCTGGACGCCGATGGACTAAACGCTCTCGTCGGCTTCCTGGACACGCTGAAGAAGGCGAAGGCGCCGGTCGTTATGACGCCCCATCCCGGCGAGATGGCAAGGCTCCTCGGGGTCTCATCCACCGACGTCCAGAAGGACCGGGTCGGATGCGCAACGGCTTTCGCAAAAAAATACAAGGTAACTTTGGCGCTTAAAGGTGCGGGTACGGTGATCGCCACTCCTGACGGCAGGGTGTTCATTAATTCCACGGGCAACCCCGGCATGGCCACCGGCGGCATGGGCGATGCGCTCACCGGGATGATCGGCAGCCTCCTTGCGCAGGGATACACTTCGTCCCAGGCAGCGTGTCTGGGCGTGTACCTGCACGGTCTTGCAGGCGATCTGGCTGCGGGAGAAAAGGGCGAAATGGGAATGATCGCCGGGGACCTGATCGAGAAGATACCGGCTGCCATACAAAAGACCATGCAGGCGAGGGAACAGAAAACAGCAAAAATAAAATCGAGGTGAAGACGCTATGCTGACCGCAAAAGATATTATGACAAAGAACGTTGTTACGGTTAAACCCGAAACCTCCATTGAAGAACTGGCGTCCCTCCTGGTCAAGCACCAGATCAGCGGGGCGCCGGTGCTGGACGAGGCGGGCGGATTGTACGGCATCGTGACCGAGAATGATCTCATCAGCCAGAATAAGCGGCTGCACATTCCAACGGTGGTCAGTTTTCTCGACGCCGCCATCTACCTGGAGAGTTCGAAAAAGTTCGAGGCGGAAGTGAAGCGCATAACCGCCACCAAGGCAGGTGACATCTGCGCGCGCAAGGTCCTGACGATCGCCGAAGACACGACGCTCGTGGACATTGCGACGATCATGGACGAAAAAAAAGTCCAGCTGCTGCCGGTGGTCACGAACGGGAAAATGGTCGGCATCGTGGGCAAGCGCGACGTGGTCAAGGCTGTGGCGCGTCAGGCCGGGTAATGTTCAGCGTGATCACGAAGAGCCCGGAGCAAACCTGGCAGGTGGGCCGGATACTCGGAGCGCACCTTGCCGCCGGCGATACGGTCTGTTTGTACGGCGATCTCGGCGCGGGAAAAACGTCTCTCTCCTATGGGATAGCGTTGGGGCTCGACGTGAAGGAGCGGTACATCACGAGTCCGACCTTCACGCTGGTAAACGAGTATCAGGGTCGCGTTCCCTTCTATCATATGGATCTCTACCGGTTAAACGATCCCGGGGAACTGGAGAGCATCGGGTTCCGGGATTACCTTGATTCCGATGGGGTGACGGTCATTGAATGGGCGGAGCGGGCGGGGCATGAGTTGCCGTCCGGCTGCCTCAGCGTCTATCTTTCTTCGGTGGATGAGAACAGCCGCGAGATCGGGTTTCTGGTTGAAGGTGGACGGTACGAGAAACTGCTGGCGGAGCTTCAGGCAGATCTGAAAAAGGAAATGATCCGGTAACGGCGGCAAGGCCTTTCGTCCGGACCAGATAGTGAAGGACCATGAAAAAATTCGGCATCATCGCAAAGAATATTCCCGAAGCGCGGAAAGCCGCAAAAAAACTGGCCCTCTGGCTTGAGTCGCACGGCAAGAAGGTCTTCATCGACAGCGATACCGCCGCGGCGATCAGGATGGACGGGTACGACCAGGCGTCGATCCCCGCGCTCGTTGATATGCTGATCGTGCTCGGCGGAGACGGGACGCTCCTGTCCGCTTCGCGCCTGGTCGCCGACGCCCATCGCGATGTGCCGATCTTCGGCGTCAATCTCGGCAGCCTGGGGTTCATGGCCGAGGTTTCACTGGATGAATTATACGATAATCTTGAGAAGGCCATTGCGGGAAAGCTCGCTACCGAGGACCGGATCATGCTGACGGCAAGTGTGCTGCGCGACGGCAAGCGTCTGTGCCGATACCGTGTGCTGAACGATGCGGTGATCAACAAGGGCGCCCTGGCGCGCATGATGGAACTCAGGGTGTCGGTGGATGACGGGCTCCTGACCACGCTCAGGGCCGACGGCCTGATCATTGCCACGCCCACGGGGTCCACGGCATATTCTCTGTCAGCCGGCGGCCCCATCGTACACCCCACGCTCCATTGTTTTGTGGTAACGCCCATCTGTCCCCATACGCTCTCGAACAGGCCTATTTGCGTGCCGGACAATGTCGTGGTCACGGTCTGTCTCACCTCGCGGAGCGAAGATGTTCTGCTGACGCTTGACGGCCAGATCGGGTTCCCGCTGCTGCCGAACGATGTGGTTGAGATCAAAAAGTCGCGGTTCAAGATGAAACTGATCAAGCACCCCGCGAAAAGCTATTACGATATCCTGCGGACGAAGCTGAAGTGGGGGAACTAGCACCAATGCGGAATTCGGAATGTGGAATGCGGAATTCGGGAAAAGCATAAAAGAACGGGGCCTTTTTTGTGGATGAGATACAACAGGAACTTCTGGAAATAGTCACCCAGGTGCGGACCCATCTTGAGTACCAGAAGGCGCTTGGGGTGACTGTTGTTGAATCGATTGCCGCGCCTGCATCACCCGCGGTGGTCGTTGCTCCATCGGCGATCAAACCAATAAAATCCGCTGGATCCGCGCCTCGGGAACCAGAGAAAAAAGAAAACCCGTCAACGCATCTCCCCCAGGCGCCAGCTCCCGCGCTTTCGGCGGTCCGCGAAGAACTGGGCGAATGCACCCGGTGCAAGCTGAGCAAAGGCAGACATACGATTGTTTTCGGCGAAGGAAATCCCGAAGCACGGCTTGTCTTTATCGGCGAAGGGCCGGGGCAGGAAGAGGACCAGCAGGGGAGACCCTTTGTGGGCGCTGCAGGTCAGCTGCTGACGGACATCATTGTCAAGGGCATGTTGCTGAAACGCGAGGATGTGTACATCTGCAATATCGTGAAATGCAGGCCGCCGGAGAACCGGAATCCCGAGCCGGACGAGATCGAGGCCTGTGAGCCCTTTCTGATCAAACAGCTTCAGGCCATCAAACCGCAGTGTATTGTCGCGCTCGGCAATGTGGCGGTTAAAACCCTGCTCAAGACCAAAGCGGGGATCACGTCGCTCCGCGGCAACTGGCAGACCTATCAGGGCATCCCGCTTATGCCCACCTTCCATCCGGCATACCTGCTCAGGACCCCGGGGGATAAAAAGCTCGTATGGCGGGATATTAAAAAAGTCATGGCGGAATTGGAAAAGATCAGGTGAATCTATGGACCGTCTCTGGACTCCGTGGCGCATGAGGTACATCTTGAACAGTGTAAAAAAACAAGCTGGATGCATTTTGTGCGAAGAAGCAAAAAAAAATGATGACCGCAAGAACTACATCCTCTACCGCGGTACGCATTCCTTCGTGATCATGAACCTCTACCCGTATAACAACGGTCATCTGCTCATCGTGCCCAATACCCACGAGTCCGACATCGACAAGCTGCCGACGGACGAACTTGCCGACCTTATGAAGGTCACTCAGGCCTCGGTGAACATCCTGAAACAGGCCATGAAGCCCGAAGGATTCAACATCGGCATCAACATCGGGAAATCAGCCGGAGCCGGCATTCCCGAACATCTGCATGTCCAGATCGTGCCCCGCTGGACCGGCGATACGAGCTACCTCACGGTATTCGACGAGACCCGCGTCATGCCGCAGCTGCTTGAAGGGACCTATGCGCAGCTGAAACCCTTTTTTGAAAAGCTCAGCATTTAGTAACTAAAGAATTAAATTCATCTCAAAATGACAAAAAATTTACCACGAAGAGCACGAAGTGCTCGAAGTTAAATACAATATTTTTTTATTTCATCAACTTCTTCGTGATCTTCGTGTCATTCGTGGTGAAAAAGCTTTTGTTCCGGTTTGTCCGGGTTAGGAACCAGCCATCAAACCATGACCGATCTGACTCCGTTAATGAAACAATACCGCGAGATCAAGCGCCAGCATCTGGACGCGATCCTGCTGTTCCGCATGGGCGATTTCTATGAGATGTTCGACCAGGACGCGGTGACCGCGTCCAAGGTCCTTGAAATCACGCTGACGGCGCGGAATAAATCCAAAGGCATCGAGACCCCGCTCTGCGGTTTTCCCTATCACGCGGTGGACGGGTATATCGCGAAGCTCATCCGGCGCGGCTTCAAGGTCGCGATCTGCGAACAGGTGGAGGACCCGAAGCTCGCCAAAGGGATCGTGAAACGCGAAGTGATCAGGGTCGTGACGCCGGGTACCGTGCTGGACTCCAATCTGCTCGATGCCAAGGACAACAACTATCTCGCCTCGCTCTATCCCGCGAAGAACGGGTTCGGACTCTCGTTCCTCGATATTTCTACCGGTGAATTTTCTGTTGCTGAGATCGACGGCATTGACAACCTGGCAGAGCTTGATACCATGCTTGCCCGGTTCACCCCCCGCGAACTCGTGCTGCCGCGCGCGTATCAGGCCGAGGCCGGGCTGTCAGGCCTGCTTCGCCAGTATACGCAGGCGATCAACGGCTGCGATGACTGGACCTTTGATTACGAGACCGCGTACCGTGCGCTTCTGGACCATTTTAAGGTCGCTTCACTCGAAGGTTTTGGCTGCGGCGGTATGAAAGCCGGCATTTGTGCCTCCGGCGCGGCGCTCCGGTATATCGAGGAAACGCAGAAGACCGGTCTCGCGAACATCCGCAGGATGAAGCCCTTCAGGGCCAGAGAGCACATGGTCATCGACGCGTCCTGCCAGCGGAACCTGGAGCTGGTCAGAAATATCTATGACGGCTCCGCCAAGGGAACGCTTCTTTCGGTGCTCGATCACACGGTCACGTCCATGGGCGGCAGAAAACTGCGCGAATGGCTCCTGAACCCGCTCATGGA
>JAYTJE010000165.1:0-5260 GCA_043731355.1 Nitrospirota bacterium | reverse complement strand
GGCATATTTCCACTACTGGTTCCACCCGGAGCTGGGCTACTACACCTGGAGCCACCAGCGGAACGGCCGCCAGATCGTGGGCGTGGGGCATGAGGCGAATGGTGACTTCTCCCTGCGCCATGCGAAAGCCCTGCGCTATCTGGAAGAGCGCCATGCCGTGAAACTCGGACCGTGCATCACGCGCGAAACGAGCGTAAACAACTTCGGGCTGTCGCTCATCAACCGCTACGTCTTCGGCCGGGGCAACATCATTGTCACCGGCCAGGCAGCCGGTTTTCTGAACATGATCGCCGAGGGCATGTCCGCCGCTCTCCATTCCGGCGCCATCGCGGGCGAGGCCGCGGTGGATGCTTTCAGGCTGAACCGGCCCATCCAGGACATCTACCGGACCATGATCCAGAGCGAAGTGCGCCGCTGCTCGGACCAGTGGAACATCCTGAAGATCCTCTTCGGACGGCCCCACGAGGCGGACTTCATGGGCACGCTTGCCAAACGCAGCAATCGCGAGAAGCTCATTGTGCTGAAGGATGTGGCGAAGTTTCTTGCTCCCTGGGGAAAATATAACTGGGGACGTCAGATGCTCTGGCAGGCGATCACCCGGCAGATAACCGGCGGTTACAACCCCCGGCGGTGGTTGTAACGATACTGGACGCAGATAAACATAAAAATCATTTGGACACGGAAGGGGCGGATTGACGGCGGATAAAATCGGATAGAGAAATAACCGCCTTTTACAAAACACTCCGCCCTTATCCGAATTTTATCCGTGAAAATCCGTGTCCAAGATTTGTTTAGATCAGTCCTGTTCTCCCCCGGACTAAACCCCCACCTTCACCACGATCTTCATCACCGTTGTCGGATTGCGCAGCGCCAGTTTCGGCGCATGGCCGTCCTCCGGATAGAGCACCGCCATCTGCCCTGCCTGCAGATGCACCGGGGTCCATTGTCCTTTTTCCACGATACCGAAGCTGGCGTCCTTGCCGGCCTCATAGGCGGAGGTGAGCTCCATCCGCTCAGCCGGCGCCCAGCCGATGATCTCCTCGCCGGACACGATGAACTGGATGTCGATGTATTTTTTATGGCATTCGAATTTCGGCGCGGCAACCCACTTCGTCTGAAACCGCTGCACCAGGGCGAAGACCCGTTCGCCATCGATCTCCACCCTGCCGTCGGGCAGCAGGTGAAGGTCGGGCGATTTGAGAAAGTGTATGGCCTTTTGCAGATTGGGTGACGGTGCTACCTGGCGGCTGACATGGTCGAGATCTGAAACAATCATGAGGGGCTCCTTAAAATAGTGGGGATCCTTGCAGCGGGAGATTTTTCTCCGGAGTATCGGGAAAGAGGCCGGTCGTCACTTCTTCCCAGCGGTTTTGCTTGACGTGCGAAGGATCAGGCCGATGTATTTATTGATCGGATTTGAACGGTCCAGGAACGATACCGGCGCCGCCCCTCTCTTTCCGAGCGCCCGCACTTCCTTCTGGAGCTCGCGGTTGCTGTTATCGTACTTTAAACCTTTGTTAAATGCCTCAAGCGCTTCCTTCTTTTTCCCCGCGGCAACGCAGGCCCTCCCGAGGTTGAGGTAAAACACGGGAAACAGCATTTCTTCCCCAAAAGACTCGCTCTGCTTGACAAGGACGAGGGCTTTTTTGCATTTTTCGATGCCGGTCCGGTATTTCTTGTCCACAATGGCCTGAAGACAGCCGAAATAGGAGAGGATGAACGGATCGTCCGGGAAATGCACATGCGCCCGCTGCAACAGGCTGAAGGCTTCCTTCTGCCTGCCCTTTGCAAGCTGGACCTTCACCTGGCGCAAAAAATCGCGGGGCGTCAGCTCCTCGGGAGGCACGTACGGCATCAGCTCTCCGCCTCTGGTCTGTTTTTTCGGATCGTCGTTTTTTTCCATGTGATTATTTTATCATATTTCCCGGCAGGCACAAGACGGGAGAAAGACCGCGGGACGATTGACGAATTATTGTGGTGAAATGCCGTTACAATTTGGAGAAGAAGGAAACGGATACTGCAGCGGGAACACGCCGAGCGGCCAACCTGCTTCGTTACCGGGAACCGCCATGCGGCGCCGCTGGTGCGCTCTGCCCGAATATTTTTTCAACCTCCGCCTGCAGCAGCACTGAATAGGCATAGGCATCATAGTATTTAAACGTGAGCTTCAAGGGCTTATGCAGACCAGCCAGTTCGGGAAACGCATACAGGTCCACGGTCGCAACATCGTCGCTGCTTATTTCCAGGTCGCCCTTGGAGAAACCATTGATGAACAGGCTTACCTTGTCAGGCCGCGGCACGTTCTTTTGGCGCTGTATGGTCGACCGCGTCCCCTCCTCCACGACCTGCTCCCTTGAAACCACCCTCGGCACTTCCCGCAGGGTGCAGGCCCCCGGTTCTTGCCGGCAGTTCGGGCCGAGGTAGCTTCCCTCTATCCAGTAATCCGGCATGAACAGGGGAACGACCGTAGTAGACAGGAGCAGTTTGGTCCAGACGTCCCACCAGGGGAAATCCTTAGGCGTGGCTTCGCTCCGGACCCGAACCTTCTGGTAATAGCGTTTCGTCGCTTCCTGTTGCTCAACCACTTCGTAGACGCGCACCGAGAGCGGGGAGGTCAGCTCGATCATTTTTTTTCTTGAACGCTCGACAATAACGCCCGTGCCTTCTTCCCGGACCAGCATTCCCCTTTGGAAGTGTTCGCCGAGAACCTGGTGAAAGGCGCATCCTTGTACGAGCAGGGTGATAAACAGAAGAACGGGGACCGTCCGATTAACCATAGGGATCAATAGCTCGTAAACCCTATAAGGTTATCGATCCAGGTGACCAGATCGGCCTTGTCTTTGGGTGCGCCGTCAACGCGAATGACCTCCGCGGCATTTCGATACACGATAAACGTCGGCGTTTTCGTGACCGCAAACCGCTGGGCAAGGTACTCGTCCGTCTCGACATCGACCTTCATGACCTTGAGCTTGCCCGCCCGCTTCAGCGCAAGGTCCCGTATCAGAGGCTCGATGATCTTGCAGTGAAGGCACGTGGTAGCGGTGAATACGATCAGGAGGGTTTCCGGCCAGTAGGCGATGTCACGGTCGAAGCTCTCGGCCTTTGCCCAGACAGGCTCTTGCGGGACCTCAATGACGTTCTTGCAATTGCCGCAGACGGGCTTGCTCCCCAGCCGGCTTTGCAACACGCGGTTCAATATGAGGCAGTTCTTGCACCGGACAATAACGGTTGTATCGGACATATTTTTCACTAACCTTCGGAATTGTGCTCTTCAGAAAGTATCGAGCGGATTACGAATTTAATTCTACCGCGTACCAAAAGGGGGGAAATAGTCAAGAGACCTGCGGCTCTCGTTTAAAACGACGTGCCGTATGGCCCGCCGCTTGATAGGACACAGTACCTTAAAACCTCCCGAAGATGCAAGGAAATAAATGGGGTAATTTCAGGGTAATCGGTTCTGGTCGCCTGCGAAGAGCTGTTATTTCCCCGCGACAAGCAGAAAGACCGGGAAGGGCCTGCTGCCGCCTCCCGCAATATCCCTCACCATGGTCGCCGCCGTGGTATCGCGAACGGAAGCAAACCCCGCAGTCCTGAGCAGCCCCCCGAGATGCCGCCGGTCGAAGCCCAGATGCCGGACGCCGGTGTTGTCCCCATGGAACGAACCATCCTCAGTATCAAGGTCGGCCGCTGCCAGCACTCCTCCCGGCAGTAAGAGCTCGTACCACTGCTTGAAAAGCAGCGCCGTGTCCTGCACATGGTGGAGCGTCATGCTGCTTACGACCAGGTGAAATTTCCCCGATACGGTTCCCCCGCGCTCAAAATCCACCAGGCTGGTCCGCACATTCGTGAGCTGCTGTTTTTTCGTTTTTGCCTCGAGCATGCCGAGCATCCCCGGGGAGCTGTCCGCTCCAACAATGCTTTTTACGAGCGGCTGGAGCCGAAGCGTCACGAGCCCTGTCCCGCAGCCATAATCAAGGACGTCCATCGAAGAAAAGGGATGCACCTCCCTGATGATCGCATCAGCCACGTCATTGGCAAGCTTCACCCGTCCGGGATTCTCATCCCACGCTGCCGCCTCTTTGTCAAAATCCCGTTTCTCCTCAGCTTTCATGATGACCTCTTCTTTCATGGCGATCTCCGCAGCCGATGTTCCCATTTCTTCGCGGCAACGATACGCGATATTCGCCCGCGCCGCACTTACACTCGATCGCTTACCACCGGCCTTTAGTTCTAACAAGTTTATCCGTCGGTCCCTGCATTCTTCATCGACGATCTTCTGGATGGTTTTGCCGCTTCGTTTATGTTTGGTCTGGCGAAGCTGTCGATCTTCCGCCTCTTTGATTACTGCATGAACGAAATCCCCGCTGCCCAATATCCGCTCATCGTATTCTTCCTTTCGGCCCCGTCCGCGCATGGCCATGACTTGTGACCAGCCGCCCTGGCTTCTGATCAAGCCTCCGCCGGTTAAAGTCGAATTACGGCCTTCGTCGATGCCCTCCCGGACGAATCTGCGATATTCGAGTATTGCCTTTTTCCTTCTGCCGCCGAATTCGGATAAGACTGTTTCGACATCCATCCAGGGATGATCAGCTTTGCCGATTATGGCACGATGGCCGGTCCACGGATACCGATCCAAGTCGTCCATGGTTTGGATGATCTTTGCTCGGATTGGATTTAAGTGGATGTACCGTATCAGGGCGAGCAAGTAGCTTTCTTCGTCGCAGAGGATCGATTTATACCGGTTTTCGAAGAGATGTCCGCTCCTCGCATGGCGTTTATTGTAATACTGTGCGTACCAGGTGAGCTGCTTGCGCATGACAGCCGAAATGCCGTCCTTGCCGCTTTTAAAGAGCAAATGAATGTGATTGCTCATCAGAACCCATGCATACACCGTACACTTGCCATTAATTACATTTTCGGAGAGCCGTTCGAGAAAGCGCGTCTTGTCTTGATCATCGCTGAAGATCGGGGCTCTGTTTATTCTCCGGACGATGATGTGGTGTAATGCTCCAGGAACGTCAAGTCGGGCTTTGCGAGGCATGATGATATTTTATGCAAAGAGGGAACGAGCGTCAAGGGGAAAGCAAGCATAGAAACAACGTCCCCTTAGTTCTCTTAGTTCTGTCTTTTCATGAACCGTTACTCTTTCTGATGAGATTTTTTTCGCGGATTCAAGTCTGAAGTGCAACTTTTAACGGTGGCTTGGTATAGCGCATTGTCGTGCCGAAGAATACCTCAAACGGGGTTCGAAACTCAAGCA